>DASSOY010000036.1 GCA_035700025.1 Bacillales bacterium
AAGCGCCGCCACAACAAACCCGGCGGGAAACCCGAGCACGGCCGGCACGCCCCACTGCGTGAAGAAAGCGGTGACGTAGGCGCCGATACCGAAAAAAGCCGTATGGCCGAGCGACCACATCCCTCCCGATCCGCCTAACAAGATCCAGCTTTGCGCCACCACCGACCAGATCATGATCGAAATGCCAAGATCCATAAAATATCGGTTAGAGGAATAGAGGAAGGGAAAGACGATCGCTGCTATTAATGCCACCAAGATAACCATCGTTCGGATGCTTTTCAGATTCATATTTTACCCCCCATGATCCCTTGCGGCCGAAAAACGACGATGGCGAGAAAGACTAGGAAAATGACGACATAGTTCAATTCGGGAGAAAGGTAGATCGGCGTGGCATTTTGTACGAAAGCGACAATAAAAGATCCAATGATCGTTCCCGTTAAATTGCCTAATCCCCCGAGCACGACTGCGGTGAAGGCAATGATGACAAAAGGCAAGCCTCCTGTTGGCGTGATCGTGTAGTAGGTCGTGATAATTCCGCCTGCGGCGCCAGTCAACATGAAGCCGATACTCAAGGCGATGAAGTAAATACGCGACTGGTTAATCCCTACGATTCCGGCAGCGGTCGGATTGTCGGCGACCGCCCGGATTTTCGTGCCGAGCGACGTTTTGTACAAGATGAAAAAGGTGAGTGCGACCAAGATAACCGACAATACAGCCGCATACAAATAGGCTTCGTTGATTTGAACCGGACCGATTTTCAAAAATCCGATCGTCGTGTTCATCGTATGGGATTCCGGTCCAAAAATGATCATAATTAAGTTTTCGAGAATGATGCTGAAGCCGATCAGCGCAAAGATTTGCCGCATCGAATCGCTTCCCGGGATAAACTGCAAATACCCGTAATATAAAATAATCCCGACGACCATCAAGACGAGAATCGCCAAAATGATCGAGATAAAAGGCGGGCCGCCAATGACCGACCAACTAAAATACGTGATGTAGCTGCCCAGGATCAAAAGTCCGCCTTGGGCGAAGTTGACGATGTCTAAAATTCCAAAAATCAAAGACAACCCGAGGGCGACGATCACATAGACAAACCCTAACATGAGCGAATTGACGAGGACTTGAAGAATCGTTTCCAAAGGACCACCTACTTTAAATAGTAATCGGCCAATTCCGAAGTCGTTACGCTTGTTGAATCGCCGGAATACAACACCCTTCCTTCGTTCACGACGGTCACGTAGGAACAGACGGAGAGGGCCAGTTCAGAAGATTGCTCGACGAGTAAAATGGACAGCCCGTCCGCCAGCAAGGTCGGAATGACTTCATAGATTTGTTCGACGATGATCGGTGCCAGCCCTAACGAAGGTTCATCAATCAACAGCACTTTCGGCTCCATCATCAACGCGCGGGCAATCGCAAGCATTTGCTGTTCCCCGCCGCTTAAGCTTCCGGCTTTTTGTGAGCTCCGTTCTTGCAACTTCGGAAACAGCTGAAACACCTTTCCCAACAAGGCCTGCGTTTTGTCTTTCGCGAAACGCATCGAATACGTCGGCAAAAGCAGATTTTCCATGATGGACATCGAAGCAAACGGCCAACGGCCTTCCGGAATCATCGAAATCCCCATTCTCGACAAATCGTGCGACTTCTTCCCGGTCACGTTTTCGCCTTGAAACGTCATTTCCCCTTTTACGACCGGCATGACGCCGGATAAGGCTTTGATGAGGGTCGTTTTCCCGGCACCGTTCGGACCGATCAGCGCGACTGACTTTCCTTCCGGCACGCTGATGCTCATATCCTTTACCGCGACAACTTCTCCATATTGAATCTGAAGATTCTTCGCTTCCAAAAGCGTTTCCAATGCCTCTTCACCTCCTGCCGAGTCACGACGATTGAGAAATGGATACATGCGGGCAGTTTCCCGCATGTATCCGGTGTAACCCGGTTCCTGGCCAATTATTTTTCGAAGTTAAAGATCGGTTTCGTAGAAGACGCGTTTGTCGGATAGATGGTCCGCGGTTTTCCGTCGATCCATTCAATCAATACCGGTTCGACATCTTTGTTCATGCCGGTTTCGTCAAAGCTGACGTGGCCGCCGGTCATGATCGAGTCGATGCTAACTTGCGATAAAGCGTCTCTTACTTTTTCATGATCGGTCGTTCCCGCTTTTTCAAGCGCTGCTTTCAAAGCGTATACCATTGCGTAGTCTTCGCCGGCTTCTTGCGGCGCAAACGGTTCTTTATACTTTTCTACATACTTTTGATTGAACTCTTTCGCTCCGGGATACGGGAAGTCCCAGTTCCATCCGGCTGTTGCGAACGAACCATTGCCGGCGTCTCCCGTGGCTTCGTTAAATTGGCTGAGCACATAACCCGCACCGCTTCCAAGGAAGGTTCCTTTATAGCCCATGCCGCGAAGCGTTTTCATGATTAAGCTTAAGTCAGACAATGCACCCGCAGCATAGATCAAATCCGGATCGGCGTTTAAAATTTTCGTGCTGATCGCCGTAGCATCCGTCAAACCAGGCTTGTAGTATTCTTCGACCGGAACGTTAACCCCGTTTTCACGGAATTTCTTCGCAGTCGTTTGACCTACGGTCTTGTTCGAGGACTGGTTGTCCGAAAGAACCGCCATCGTTTTGATCTCGTAATTGTTTTCCTTCGCGGCTTTCAATAAGTAATCGACCGAAAGTTCACCCATTTTACTTGCTTTCGCCGGGAATTGGAACACGTATTTATAGCCTCTCGCCGTAATTTCATCCGTGAAAGATTGCGACAGCAGCGGGATTTTCGCTTGTTCCGTAACCGTGCTTCCGGCAAGGGTATAAGAGCTTGCCCAAAGACCGATCATCGCCGTTAAGTCAGGGTTTTCTTGAATCACTCGACGGGCAACCGACGCGGCATGACTTGGATCGGAGCTTCCCGTGTCCGCCGTAACGAGCTTAAATTTCGCTCCGCCGAGCGATTTAATTCCGCCATTCGCATTGATTTCCTCAACGGCCATTTCCGTGCCTTTAATGACGTTTTGGCCGTTAATGGCATACGCACCGCTTAAAGGCGCAAGCGCGGCAATTTTTACATACTCCACTTTCTTGTCACCAGACCCTGATCCGTCGGATTTACCGACAGGGCTTTTCACGTTTCCACTGCAAGCCGTTGCCAACACAACTACAAAACAGAGCAGCAACATCAACAACATTTTTTTCTTCTGTTTCAAAATAACCGACACCCTTTCACATTTTAAATTGTGGTCTTGTCTTTCCCAGCTACTTTTTACGTCGGCCAAGATAAGCTTCAATGACTTGCTCTGAAGCGAGAATGTCGTTCGTTTCGCCTTCGGCGATTAATTGGCCTTGGTTTAGCACATACAATTTGGTCGCCAGCTTCCGCAATGCGCTCAACACATGTTCCACCATGATTATTTTCATCTTCGGGGCAAAGTGTGTTTTCAATAAATCCACAAGCCAATCGACTTCTTTTTCGTTTAAGCCTTCGAATAATTCATCCGACAGCAAAACTTTAGGTTCGGTCATCAAAGCTTTCGCTAGTTCAAGTCTTTTCCGACCAGCCAAGTTCAACTGGCCGGGCGTCGACTGCGCATGGTTCTCTAAATCGAGAAGCTTCAGCAATTCCTTCGCCTTCGCGCGTGCTTCTTTCAAAGGACTGACGCATAAACCGCTCGTAAAGATGTTTTCTTCGACCGTCATTTCAATGAACGGCCGCGGAATTTGAAACGTACGGCCGACACCCATTCGACAGGCTTTTACGGGACTCAAACTTCTCATCGGTTTGTCGAATAATTCGATTTCTCCTTCCGTCGGTCGAATTTCACCGGCAATGACGGATAAGAAGGTGGATTTTCCGGCGCCGTTCGGCCCAATAATGCCGCAAATTTCCGGGCTGTCGTCAATCGACAAGGTCACATTGTCCAGCGCACGAATCGCACCGAATTGGACGCCCAAACCCATCGTTTTGATCATCTGCATCACCTCTTTCATACCGCGTGCGACTTAAGAAATTTTGACAACGATCCCTTCAAGATCGGGAGAAACTGCCGGGAAGCGTTTGATGACTTCGGGATCATGGCCGGGTACTATGATCGTATCGGCGTCACTTGCCGCCCGAACCCGGTCGAATGCTTCATACATGCCGGCCAAATCGTGCACGACCGTGAACGGACGATCTTCTTCGAGATTTTTATAAAAATGACTGACATCAGAGGTAAGAATGACTGGCCCGTTCTTCGTTGCGACTTTTACAAATTGCAAGCCGGCGGAATGGCCGCCCGCCTGATGAACGGTCAAACCGGGAAGAATTTCCTTAACGCCGGAAACAAACTGCACGCGGCCCTCGAAGTTCTCTGTGACCATGTGCACGACATCACTGACTTCCACGGTGTGTTTAAATTGCGGCCGGGAAGCAAATTTCCCTGTCCAAAACGCCATTTCCGCTTCTTGCACGACAAAATTCGCTTTTGGGAACTTCTCCAAATTCCCAATATGGTCATAATGCATGTGAGTAATGATGACGTAAGGCACTTCGTCTGCCTTCACCCCAATCGTCTCAAGCGTCTTGACGGGGCAGCGAAGGAACTCCCGTTTCCTTTGCTTGGCAACCTCTTCGTTAAACCCCGCGTCAATCACTACCGTGTGCTGCTCAGATTTTACCGCCCAAACGAAGTAGTCCATCGGCATGGAATAGTCTTCGTGCGGATCCGGGTTTCCGTGAAAATGGTCACTCGCCTTAGCTTCTCTAGTGGCGTATTTAATGGCGTACACTTCATACGTTTGGCGCATTATGGCATCCCCCCTTATAAAATCAAAATGTTGATCACTTGCTGGCTTCTTCGAGCACAGGTTTGAA
>DASSOY010000037.1 GCA_035700025.1 Bacillales bacterium
ATCGCTGCATTGATTTTCCCTATGACTACAATTCGACAGATGTCTTTTTATTCCTTTTTTTATAAAAGCTCGGTTTTAGACAGGCTGTTTTTATTATAAAAATTGCAGCTTTATTGATAAAACTTTACCCGACCGGTTGGACGATTTCACGGAGGAGAATCCAGTCGCTGCCTGATGCTTTCCAACTCTCAATGGTGAACAGCCGCGCCTTCTCTTCGCCGTCTTTTTCGATGATTTGCTCATAAAACACGACGGCTTCGTCATCCCCGCACATTCGGATCACTTTATTCGTGAAAGTTTTCCGCCCTCCGGACAGACCGGAAACCGACGCTCTCATGCCCTGCTTGATTTCACCAATTTCAAACACGGACGGGGCTTCTTCCGCTTTAGTAAAGAAATAAACTTTGTATTCGTCTACCATTTTCGCTTCGAGCTTGGCTGCATCCCCCGTTTTCATCGCGTGGTCCCATTTCGCCAGAAAGTCTTCATGAAACTCGGCGAATTCCGGCAACCGCTGCTTTTCCGTATCTTGATGCTTCATCCAATCCTCTCCTATTGGTTTTAATTCACTGCCCGCCGTGCGTTATGTTTTACAACCGGCGTTACTCGTTTGACCCTTTTTCTTGATACCAACGAATCATCTTCCACTGATGGTCGGGACCTTTCTTCCAAACTTCGAGGTTTAACGCCCTGACCATTCTTGTGTTATCCCGATAGGTGACAACGTAGGATACCGCTGCTTGATTCTCATGCTGGGGAACGATTTGCAAGCCTGAAAAAACGAAGTGGATGTTTTTTCCTTTGAAATTGGTTGCCGCTTCTCGGTTTCCTTCACGGATCTCCTGTACATTGAAACTCTGTACATGGCCAACACGGGGTATGTAAAGCTGACCCTGAAACTCTTCGTCCGAATAGAGAGTATTGAGTTCTTCGTACTCGCCCTCCTTAAATGCTTGATGCAATTCCATTTGCCGGTAAACTTCCCTGCACAATTCGCTTTCTATACTCATAACGTTTCCTCCTAATCTCTTATTGGCTCGTACCTGATTAATGAGTGGCTGATATCCAATATTTGACTTATCTCTCCAACTCATTTAAAGTCCAATGTTTTTCTTATGCCCCATGTAATCTCCACTGCCGGGAAAACCATTTCGCAGGCAGTTGCAAAACCGTTCGGTAAACCCGTAGTTGATTAAATCCGTTATCGGTACTTTTTTCACGGCGGAAATTGGATTATCGTCCAATGCATTCGACGGCAAGGTCAGTTCCCCGCCGACGCTTCTCACTAAAAATGTAACATGGATCAGAGCCGGATTTGCTTCGGGGACATCGCAAACATACAGCAGCTTAACCACTTTCGTATGCAGTCCAGTTTCCTCCATTATTTCCCTCATCAAAGCTTCTTCCAACGTTTCTCCGGCTTCCACGCGTCCGCCGGGCAACGACCAGTTTCTCGACTCCGAAACTTTCTGCCTGACCAATAAAAGACGTTCATCTTCAATGAGAATTCCGGTGACGCGAACTTGCAGAAGATGGCTCACAGGAGGCTCCTTTCTTTCTATCGATTCGAATGACCATTTACCTGAGCAGGAATCCGACCAACATCATGATTAATCCAAAGACCGCTGCGCCGCGCTTGATTTTTTTATTCATATACGGTTTGAGCAGAAAGCCGATCACAACGCCTGCCGGAATTATGAATCCATTTAAGTTTATGTAAAAAATACCAAGAACGTAATAACCCATCAGCTTTAAAAAAAGCAACCGCTCGTCCTGCTGGCGATTAGCATAGAGCGATACCAATCCTACTGCCATTACGATAAGACCTATAACAATCGGCATAATTTTCCCTTCCTCGCGCATGGTTTAGCAATGCTGGTAAAAACCGTTTAGCCCGAGCTCGTTCTCGAAAACTTGTTTTCGACATACTCGCGAATTTTCTTCCATTCGCCCTTTTCTTTTCGGAACGCCTCGACAAACAACAGTTTTGCGTCCGACGGATTCCCATCCACTTCAAACGTTACCCAAAACACGGCAACACCTTCCTGCTGTTCGTTGATTTCGACCAACACATCTTCGAAACGCCACTTCGGATTTCTCCCGCGATACCGCTCATAGGCTTGTTTCCACCCTTGTTCGGCGTTTTCCGTACCCCAATCGGCCACAACCGTTTCCGGATTTGCCCAACGCACTTTTAACTGTTTAGAAGCATAATTACTCATAGCCGCGGCGTCCAACCCGTTCCACGATTCCCGATACTGCTCCAAGAACAGTTGAAAGTCCTGCATTAAAGACGCTTTCATGTTACCCTCCTTCCCCTAGCAATGATTATTCGATAGCCCCGTTCATCTTTCCACGTTCGTTTCGTAGATTCCCTTCGTAATTGACTGGCTCTTACGACTTTCCGAATCAACCACTTAACCCAGATGGTGTGTACGGGTGTAACCGAAAAAAGCTTACAAAAAACGCGGTACGATTAAGATGAATCGTTCTCAGTTGTGATGGGCAGCGCCAAAATAAAAAAGACACCTCGGATTCTTCTCAGACGAAACCTAGATGTCTTGAACAAAAGTTGATTTCACTAACTTTATTATAAGGCAGAACGGATTCCATGTATATCCATTCGATGAAAGTTGCTGGAAACTTCGGCGATTTTTTCGTAACCTGTCATCCCGTTTGAACCATTTCGTTAACTTCTTTACCAACACTGTTAGGTGCGCCGCATGTATGCGCGGACCGTGAGCGGGGCGAAGACGGCTACAATGATGGCGGCGCCAAGTAAGGTAATCACAAGATCTTGGCCAAAAGAGCCTTGATTCGCGAGTTCACGGACGGCCGAGACGAGGTGCGAAATCGGATTGACGCGAACGAACCACTGCAGCCAATTCGGCATCGTTTCGACCGGAACATAAGCGTTTGACAGAAACGTCAGCGGAAACAGCACCAACATCGAGATGCCTTGCACACTTGAAGCCGTACGTGCGATGACACCGAAAAAGGCAAAAATCCAGCTGACCGCCCAAGAACAAAGAATGACGAGGATGCCGGCGATGACGACGTGGTCAATCCCGCCGTCCGGCCGGTAACCCATGAGGTACCCCATGATAAAAGTGAGCACGGTCGCAATCGTATAACGGACGGAATCGGCCAACAACGCTCCCGCAAGCGGCGCAATGCGCGCGATCGGCAGCGATTTAAACCGGTCGAATACGCCTTTTTCCATGTCCTCGCGGAGCTGGACGCCGGTCACGATGGATGTCGTGATGACGGTCTGCACGAGGATGCCGGGAATGATGACAGGCAAATAGCTTTGCACATCGCCGGAAATGGCGCCGCCGAAAATGTAGGTGAACATCAAAGTAAAAATGATCGGCTGGAACGTCACGTCAAACAACTGCTCAGGCGTCCGACGGATCTTCAGCAGCCCCCGATACGCCATCGTCAACGAATTGCGCAGCGACTGCCGGAAACTGGCATGATTTTTCAGTTTGCGTTCCGAAACCGGTGTGATCGGTGAACTGTTCACACTTCTACCCCCATTCGTTCTCTCGACGCTTCAGACTCCTGTACGTCCTGGACGCCGTGACCGGTGATCGCCAAGAACACCTCGTCGAGCGTCGGCTTCTGCACACTCATCTCGGCAAGCGGAATCTCCGCCTCCCGCAGCGCAATCAACAAATCGGTCACCCGATTCGGATCTTTCATCGGTGCCGTTATCTTCGCCGCTTCCGCCGACACGCTCGACTGCACATGCAGCACGCTCTCCACTAACCTCCGCGCTTCCGCCATGTCCTCCGCTCTCCGCACCCGCAAATGCAGCGACGACGTGCCGACCGACGCTTTCAGCTCGTCGACCGTCCCTTCGGCCACCACCTTCCCGCGGTCGATGACCGCGATCCGGTCCGCCAGCTGATCCGCCTCATCCAAGTATTGCGTGGTCAACAAGACCGTTGACCCCGTATCGACCAATCGGCGGATCGTATCCCACATCTGGTTCCGCGTGCGCGGATCCAGCCCTGTCGTCGGCTCATCAAGGAAGATGAGCGGCGGCTGTGCGATCAAGCTGGCCGCCAAATCCAAACGCCGCCGCATCCCGCCCGAGAATTTTTTCAACGGCCGCTTCGCCGCCTCCGTCAAGCCAAATTCCTCGAGCAGCTCCGCAGCCTTCCGCTTCGCTTCCGTGCGGCTCAGCCCAAGCAACCTCGAGAAGATAACGAGATTCTCGGTCGCGCTCAACGACTCATCCACCGATGCATACTGCCCGGTAATCCCGATCAATTGGCGCACAATCTGTGGTTCCTTCACGACATCGTATCCGAAGATCTTCGCCGTGCCTGCATCCGGTTTCAACAAGGTGCCCAGCATGCTGATCGTGGTCGTCTTGCCTGCGCCGTTCGGTCCCAACACGCCATAGATCGTGCCGGCACGAACGTTTAAATCCACACCGTCAACCGCACGGTTATCGCCGAACGTTTTCACGAGACCGCGCGCATTAACAGCCAATACATCGGAATTTCTGCCTTTCTCCATCGTCATTCCTCCCATGCAACTGAATCATACCAAGAGGTTAACTTCCTTTTATGAACAGAATATGAACAATCCGTGTGAGACACTGTGATCCTCAGGGAAGTATAATCTTTTTTTACTATAAGTGATCAATCTTGGTAATTCCTCTGTCTCGAGACTGATTTTCTTCCATCTGCGGCTTGAGACAAAAAAAATGAGCGAACCTGCCGAGGTCTGCTCATACCAGATCGTTACGGGTTCCTATTTTTATTGACTTCTTTTAAAAACAACAACGATTTCGCGCGATGACCCTTGGTATTGACTCGTATCGAAGCAAGAAACAAGCTCCCAACCGTCCTGCCCATATGTGTTTAACTCATCTTGAAAGGCGCGCTCGTCCAGTTTTCCTCCCATAAATCCTCCGGTCTTGAATTTCACTGTTTGATATTCCCATCGTGCCATTTTCTTCATCCTTTCCGGTTCGATAATTCTTTTCTATTTACGTATGGAACAGGTGGATGGTTTCAACGATGATACGAGCATTAACTCCCAGTCCTATGAACTATCGATGGACGATGCATTTCACAACCGGATGCGAGATGAGGTTCCGATGCTTGTAAGTTGAAGCGATCACATCCGGATTCGCACTGACAATGCCGCCTTGCAGCATCACAGGAGTAAACCCTCTCTCCGACGCCCCGTTGTACGTAAACAGCACGCATTGTTCCGCCGCAAAACCTGCCAAAATAACAAACTCCACCCCATGTGCTTTTAAAATTTGTTCCAGGTCCGTCTGCCAAAACGCGTTCGAAAATTGTTTCGTGACCCATAAATCCTCTGTTTCCCGAACGATTTGCGGAATCACCTCGAACGAATCTTTGTTCGACTCATCCATACCTTCGATGTCCTTCACGTGAATGACCAAATGACCGTTCGATCTCACCAGGTCAGCCACATAATTAATGTACTCACATGCCTCTTCGATCGTTTGTTTGCTCACTCTTCCTTCGAAGTGGACCGCTTGCATATCAATCACCAAAAACGCGAGTTTCATGATCTCTTCCCCTTTGTCATTTCATGACCTTGATGGTCTCAGCCTGCGCTTGCATCGGATAGGATTCGGCAACGCCGCCTTTAACCCAGTACTGGATTTTCTGTCCGGGCCGCAAATCAGAGCGGTTCGTCCTTAACCAAATGGCTTTTCCATGATAACCCGGAGAAATATCCTCCCATTTCTTCCCTTTCATCGGCCGGTCGATCACCAACACTCTATTGGATGCTGTTTCAAGAATGAACCCTTCCCCGTCAGGAGGTGAAGACAGATCATCGTTTGAGTTTGCAGTGCCGCATCCTGCTATCAATAGGCTTATGAAAATTGCCTGAATAAATACCGCCAGAAAAGTCTTCCGTTTTGATCTCATCGGTCACGGACCCCCGTCATTTTTTAAAAGATAATTCCGCTTCCTTCAATGCCGCCTTCAGCTTCGGAATCGAGGACCGCCCCATGCCGTGCAACTTTAAGATTTCTTTTTCGCTGTAAGTCGATAGTTGCTGCAATGAGGTGATGCCTTGATTCTCCAACGCTCGTCGCGCCGGCGCTGAAAGGTGTGAGAGAAACCCGTTTTCAGGTTTGCGTTCTTGTTCACAGATTGGGCACACAGGACAGTCGCTGCTTTTATAAAATGGATGCCCTTGGCTGCAAGTCTTTAAAGTTCGCTCGGAAGGCGCCAATCTCGTAACCTCCTTTTAGTCAAGCAGATCTTCCCGTTTATTCTTTATTTCGCACATAAACGAGCTTCGTATTCGAATCTTTCATTTCAATTTCTTTGATTTCGAATTTTTCAATGCTTTTGACGAGCGGGGTCAGTTTGGCAAACCCATAATTTCGCGAATCGAAATCAGGCTTCTTCTTCGTGATCAAGCCGCCAATCGCCCCAAGAAAAGCCCAGCCATCTTCGTCGGCCACATCATTAATGGAATTCGAAATCAATTTGACGATTTTTTTGTCGATTTTTTCGACATTGGAAGCTTTCGGATCCGGTTTGACTTTCGTTTTCGGCACTTGGGAAGCATCATTCCCATCTTTGCCGTTTGTAATGATTTCGATGTAGGTGAATTTGTCGCAAGCCGCGATAAAAGGTTTCGGCGTCTTGCGTTCCCCAAAACCGAACACTTTCATGCCCGCTTCCCGGAGCCTTGTCACCAATCTCGTGAAATCGCTGTCGCTCGACAAAATACAAAAGCCGTCCACTTGCTCCGAATACAAAATATCCATCGCATCAATGATCATCGCTGAATCCGTCGAATTCTTCCCCGTCGTATAGCTGTACTGTTGGATCGGAACGATCGCATTATCCAATAAAACTTTCTTCCAGCCTGACACCGAAGGCGTCGTCCAATCGGCATAAATTCTTTTTAATGTCGGCGTTCCATACTTCGCAATCTCCTCAAGAATGCCTTTAATATTCGTGTAAGGCACGTTATCGGCATCAATGAGCACCGCCAATTTCAAATCATTCATCGCTTCCAGCGACATTTAACGTTCCCCCTTGTTTGATTGTGATTCAATGAATAAAGCGGCCGACTCTACTTGTCAGCCGCCAAATTTTGCGTGATTTACTTTTGCTCCTTGACGGCAAAGTAATTTTCCTCGTCATCGGCGAAGTTAAACACTCTGCCGAAAGGCATGTTTACGATCTCCCCGACCTTGACGTTGTTTCGAGAAAGCCGGTCATGCAATTCATCAACATTTTCCGTAAAAAACATTAATGAAGGCGTGCCGAGGTTCAGCTCCGGCGACATTTTCGCCACCCATTCTTTGTTGTGCAAAATGATGCTCGTTTCTGCGTCTTTGTTTGGTGCAATTTCAATCCATCTCATGCCTTGTCCATTATTTTCTTCAGCCATCACCTGAAATCCTGCTTTTTCCGTCCAAAATTGAACCGCCTTATCTTGGTTATTGACGTACAACATCACTTGGCCGAGTTTGCTGAACAATTTGATTCACTCCCTATCGTAAGGTATGTGTTATTGCGGTGGTTTTTCGCTTTTATTATAGCATGCCGCATGCGTTGTTATTTTAATATTTCGACCTTATCGAATATACTTTGCAGACGGTTTCGCGTTGCATTTGATAGGGCGAAAATACAACATCGGCTAAATGCAAGACAAAAGATGAACCCCGCAACCCGGTGAAGTCCAAAAGACGTCACGTATGTTTTCAAGAGCCGGCAATTCGAGCGAAGCCTTCTGGGACTTCATTAAAGGCGTAACCTTAGCTGACATTCCCGCGTTTTTGAATTTTCCCATAGAGCAGAGCATCGTAATATCTGCCTTCAATAAAATAATGATCCTTTAAGCGTCCCTCTAACTCGTAACTGTTTTTTTCTAAGATGCGAGCCGACCCGACATTCACATCCACAACGCCGGCATGAAGCTTATGGAGTTTCGAAGATTCAAATCCAAACCGAGTCATCAAAGCGACGGCTTCCGTTCCATAGCCTTTACCCCAGTGGTCTTGATGAAGCACATAACCGACTTCCGCCTTTTTCGCTTCGCGATCGAAGTTGAAGAACATCACCGTTCCAACGATTTCTCCAGTCGATTCCTTAACAATTGAAGCATACAAATGCGAACCTTCCGACTCGCGCTTGATCATCGCTTGAATAAAGTTACGGGTATCCTCCAAAGCTTGCATCAAGTTCCAGCCAATAAAACGAGAAACTTCCGCATTGGAGGCATAAGCATGAATTGCCTCCGCATCATCAACACTGAGGGCTTGAAAACGGATTTGTTCCCCTTTCAGCGAATGAAATAAATCTCTGTCCATCGATCCTCTCTCCTGTTCAAACGACCCTATTGAAAATGATTGCTCTTTCATGCTGATTTAAGTATATACTAGATGATAATCGAATTTGATTATAAAATTTCATGCCCATACGCTGGAGATTCGGCGTGGATGAGAGGTGGAAACGGAATGAAATTCATGGTGATGTCTTATGAGACGGCTGAACAATTTGCGGCGCGAAAAAACGAACAAAAAGACGCCTACTGGGTGAGTTGGCGGTCGTATTTTCAAGCGATGGAGGATGCAAAAGTGCTCGCATACGGC
>DASSOY010000038.1 GCA_035700025.1 Bacillales bacterium
CTCGGTGAACACCATTTTGCCGTTGACGGACGAGATTTCACCTTCGACTTTCACCGACGAAGCAATGTCGCTGAACGAAATGTTCGCCATATAAGGTTCAAACTGTTTATTGTATGCCATGAATGCTACGTTGCGAATCGCCTTGATTTCCTTCAACGCTTCTTCCGATGCACTCGTCAAATCCAAAAATGCCACTTCTTCAATAATCGTTCCCATTGTGATGCCTCCCCATTTGGTTTAAGTTTCGATTTCCTGCCTTAATCGCGCGATTGCGGTTTGAAGACGATATCGGACCGTCGAGGCGGTGATACCGAGCGGTTCGGCGATTTGCTTGCTGTTCATGCCGAGCCAGTAACGCTTGTAAACGACGTCGCTTAACTCTTCCGGGAGCCGCGCCAACAGTTCGCGAATCTCCATTTCCGAGTAATCTTCGAGCGCTCCGCAGAGCGGTTCTTCTTCGTTGGTCAGCACTTCCCGGCGCTGTTTGCGAAATCGGTCGCGGCGTAAATTTTTCAACACTTGAAAAAGCCATGCCCGCTGTTGGTGCTCATTCAAGCCGTGCAATGTCGACTCGTGCATCATTGCTTTCAAATACGTGTCCTGCACAAGATCCTCGGCTTCCTTGTCATCTTTCGTCAACGACCGGGCGAACTTCGCCAGCCGTTCATAATGCGTTTCATAAAGATCTTCCGTATGCATCCGATCCGCTCATTTCTTCGCTTCTGTTTCGTCTTCATCAGGATAACGATTGAGAAGGCCAAAGTGTTGGTCGATTTCATAAAAAAAATGATTTTTTTTCGTAGGTTGTCCGATTTATGCCGAAAAAAACGCCGGAGGAACACGGTTCCCCCGGCATTTTATCTTCAGTCGAGCGGCCCGACTTTTTCGTTGCCTTTCAAGTTCACGAGAAAATCGGCCAACAGCTCGATTTCTTCCTCGATATCTTTCAAGCTCACCGTCTCCACCGGCGCATGCATGTAGCGCAGCGGCAGCGACACCAACGCCACCGGCACGCCGCGCCCGGTCACCCGAATGCGGTCCGCATCCGTGCCCGTCATTCGCGGCGTCAGCTCATACTGCACACCGATACCCTTCCGCTCCGCCGCCTCTTCGAGGCGCCGGTTCAGCTTCGCATTGATCGGCGCTCCCTTCGCGAGCACCGGCCCGCCGTCCAAGTCGATCTCCCCGTGCTTGTTCCGGTTCACGCCCGGATAATCGGTCGCGAACGTCACGTCGCACGCGATCGCCATGTTCGGCTTCACGCCGGCGCCGGCGAAATACGCGCCGCCCATGTTCGTCTCCTCGTTCACCGTGCTCGCCGCGTAAACGCCGACATCGGCGTTTACTTTTCCGGCGACCGCCTTCAGCACTTCGGCGACGATGAACGCGCCGGTGCGGTTGTCGAGCCCGCGTCCAGCGATGCGATCGTTCAGCAGCGTTTCTGCTTCTCTTTTATAAACGACGGGGTCGCCAACCTTTACCCAGCACTGCATTTCCTCTTTCGATTTCGCGCCGCAGTCGATGTAGAGGTCCTCGAAATCGAAATCGTCCGTGATGCCGCCGTGATGCTCCGCGTTCACGCCGACGACACCTGTGATGCGGCCGCCGCTGCCGAGAATGTCCATTTTCATGCCGATGGCCGGTTTATGGCTGACGCGCCCGAGTTCTGTGAAGCGAATAAATCCGTTTTCATCGATGCGGTTAATGATGAATCCCACTTCATCACAATGCCCGGCAAGCAAGAGTTTGAATTTCGCTCGCGGGTTGACGACACCAATCGAGTTTCCGGCTGCGTCTGTTTTGATTTGATCTGCAAAGGGTTCAACATGCTTCATCCACTTTTTTTGAATCGCGGCTTCATGCCCCGAGGGCGAAGCCGTGGCCAGCAAATCGAACAGAAACGCCTTGTCCAATCGAAATCCCTCCCGTTTCACTATGTGTCCTCAAGCATATCACATTTCCCGGCACGCGAAGCATGATATCATCAAACTAACGGCAGCTGTACGGGAAGGGAGTCAACAGAATGGATATCGGAGTGGACGCCGGCGGAACATTAGTAAAAATCGCTTGGTGGGCTAAAGGAGAACTCGTTTTTCGAGCCTTTCCGGCAGCTGTTTTGGACGATGCGGCAAGATGGCTCGTTTCGCGCGGGGAAGAAACGAGAATTTGCTTGACGGGCGGGAGAGCGGCAGAACTCGCGGCGAAGCTCCCATTGGGGACGGAGACGACAGACGAATTTCGCGCCACATGCCGAGGCGCGTTGCATTTAATGAAACAACAAAGGCTCGATATGCCGGAACGGTTTGTCTTGGCGAATGTAGGAACGGGTACGTCGATACATGTCGTCGAAGGAACCGAGTTTCGCCGTGTATCCGGCACAGGCGTCGGCGGCGGGACATTCGTCGGGCTTTCGTATTTGCTGACCGGGATCAGCAATTTTGAAAAACTCGTTCGGTTGGCCGAACAAGGGGAACCGGGACAGCTTGATTTGCTTGTGAAAGACATTTACACGATGACGGATGCCCCGATTCCCGGCGAATTGACAGCCAGTAATTTCGGAAAAGCGGCGGCGGCGGGACCCGCCGGTGCGGCTGATCGAGTCGCGGCGGTACTTAAGATGGTTGCAGAAACGGTGCTAGTGCTGGCCATGCAAGCGTGCGACAAGTATGAAGCAAACAAGGCAGCGTTTATCGGCTCGACGTTCCACAATCATCCGCTCATGCAGCGAACCGTTGCTGGTTATGAGAAAGCTGCTGGCAAGAAGGTCGTATTTCCGGCGAATGGCTGGATGAGCGGCGCGGTCGGTGCGTTGTTGTCATTAAAGGAGGCTGAATAAAAAAAATGAAAGCCGTACTCGTAAATGAGGATCGAACGTTGAGAATCGGAGAGTTTGACAGGCCGGAGCCGAAGGCGGATGAGCTGCTGGTGAAAGTGCACGCGACAGCGGTGAATCGCGCGGACTTGCTGCAGAAGCGCGGCGCCTATCCGCCGCCGAAAGGGGCTTCACCGATTCTCGGGCTTGAGGCGGCGGGTGTCGTCGATGCAGTTGGTGCCCGCGTGGAAGGCTGGAAGCCGGGCGACCGGGTGTTTGCGTTGTTGCCGGGCGGCGGTTACGCAGAATATGCAACGATTCCCGCTGAAATGGCGATGCGTATTCCGGATAAATTTTCGTTGGAAGAAGCCGCGGCGATCCCGGAAGTTTTTCTGACAGCGTACATGAATTTGTTTTGGCTTGGCAGTGTCAAGGAAGGCGATCAAGTACTGATTCACGCCGGGGCAAGCGGGGTCGGAACAGCGGCGATCCAGCTCGTTCGCGCGGTCGGTGCTGAAGCAATTATTACCGCCGGAAGCAAAGAAAAGCGAGCGTTTTGCAAGGCGCTCGGGGCTGCGGAAGCGATCGACTACAAAGCCGGTCCGTTTCAACCGAAGGTTAATGCATGGACAAACGGCAAAGGCGTTAATGTGATTCTTGATTTCGTCGGAGCGCCGTATTGGGAACAAAATCTTCAGTCGCTGGCGGTCGACGGCCGCTTGATCATCATTGGTGTCATGGGCGGCACAAAGGCGGAAAACATCAATCTTGGGCAATTGCTCGCGCGCCGATTGCACGTGATCGGAACGGCGTTGCGGTCGCAGCCGCTGTGGAAAAAAGCGAAACTCACGAAAGCGTTTGCCGATTTTGCGTTGCCTCTCTTTAAGGAAGGAACACTCAAGCCGGTGATCGATTCCGTATTCGACTGGGAAAAGGTTAACGAAGCTCATGCGCACATGGAAGCCAATAAGAACACGGGTAAAATTGTTTTGCGGATTCACTGAAAATAGACCTCGACGTGCGAGATGTGCATGCACTCAATAGAATACGGCCACAGCCCGGTGGAAGCTTGGGCTGTGGCCGTTGCATGTAGATTGAGATTGCCTGTTTAAATTTCTTCTTCGTCTTCGGTAATTCTCGGTTCGTCAAGGGCGCTGTTAACACCCCAGTAGAATATGAATACGACACCGATGGCGACGATGATTGTATCCCAAGGTCCGGCAATCAA
>DASSOY010000039.1 GCA_035700025.1 Bacillales bacterium
TTCACCGTCGTCAGCGGCGTAATTTCACTCGGCTTCATCACAATCGTGTTGCCCGCGGCTAACGCCGGCGCAATCTTCCACGCCGCCTGCAGCAGCGGATAATTCCACGGTGTAATTTGCCCGCACACGCCTACCGGCTCACGCACAACCTTGCTTTGGCTGTTCGGAATCGGAGAAGCGATCATTTCGCCTTCGTCCTTATCCGCCAAACCGGCGAAATAACGGAACACTTCCGCGATATCGGCCATGTCCGCGCGGCTCTCTACCAATGTTTTGCCCGTATCAAGCGTCTCGAGCTCTGCGAGCTCTTCCGCGTCCCGCTCGATCAACCGTGCAATCTCATGTACTTTTTTCCCGCGTTCGTTCGCCGGCACCTTTCGCCACTCGCCTTCATCAAAGGCGCGGCGTGCTGCCGCGATCGCTCGCTTCGCGTCCTCCTCGTTGCCTTCCGCTGCTGTCGCGACGACTTCTTGATTGTATGGATTAATGATTTCTCTTGTTTTTTCAGTGACGGATGCCGTCCATTTTCCGTCAATAAACATTTTTCTCATCGACTCGCTCCCTCCTGTTAAGTTTGTTAAATTTTTTCTTAACAAATTGAATATTTTCAACCTAACATAGGCATGCCCTCTTGTAAAGGTGGTTTTTTGTCCTCGCTTTTGGAAACCATCGTCTGCCTGATCGCAAAGCTTAATCCCTTGCGGCCATCCGGTTTGACAATGAAACTTAATGCGTTATAGTGATGAATGTGATCCGTTTGTTTAATCTATATTTAACAAATTGAACTTAATGAACAAAACCTTGCCTCTTGAAAGGGGGGAGTTTGTTGAGTAAACGAAACGACGCGCACAGCAAAATTGAAAAAGCCGAAAATACCGTGATTCAATCGATCGCCGAAACGATGGATTTGTACGGTGTAACCCCTTCAATCGGACGGCTGTATGCAACGATGTACTTCAAGCAAGAGCCGATGACCCTCGACAACATGAAGGACGACCTCGGAATGAGCAAGCCGAGCATGAGCACGGCCGTACGCAAGCTGCAGGACATTAACATCGTGCAAAAAGTGTGGCAAAAAGGGTCGCGCAAAGATTTATTCTTTGCAGAGAAAAACTTTTTCCGTTATTTCACGCAATTTTTCGGAAGCAAGTGGAAGCGCGAAGCGAAACTGAATTTAAATGCGATTGAAAGCGCCGAAACGTTGTTGAAACAAGTATGGGAAGACGATGCAGCCGATGCGAAATGGAAGCAGAAAGCCGAGCAAGATTTGCGGCAGCTTGAACAATATCGCAACTATTGCCGCTGGTTAGAACGGCTCGTGGCATCGATCGAATCAGGGGAGATATTTGAATTCCTGCCGGCGGAAGAACCAGATCCGAAACGAAAAAAAGAATCATGATTGATACGTGGAAGCCAGCAACACGTTATAAAATTAACGCAGGTATTGCTCGCCGATGCATAATCTCCTCATCCGGGACGCACATTAACCGATGAGGAGGCGAGCAAAAATGACCCATGAAAAAAACCAACAAAAGCGCGAACCGATCTCGCAAGCGGAAGACGTAGAATATTCGGCTAAATTCGCCGATAAAGACGACCGCGAAGCGCGAGAACGCGCAGAAAAAGCGGATCGACGCGCCAAACGCTAAAAAAGAGTTGCCAGTGAGGCAACTCTTTTGCTTTACCAAACAAATTCGGGCACAGCACGATGCGCCATCAAATAATCAAGACTTTTGAACGTATAGCCGCGCTTGCGGGCTTCGTCAATGATTTTCGCGAGCGCGTCAGCATTGTCTTTCGACACGGTATGCATCAAGATGACTGCCCCCGGATGAATTTGTTTCATGACGCTGTTATAGGCGTATTTCCAACCTTTTTGATTGTTCGTTTCCCAATCTTTGAAGGCGAGCGACCAGAAGACGTTTGTGTATCCGAGCTTCTTGCTTAGCGCAAGCGTTCTTTCGCTGAACACCCCGCGCGGCGGCCGCAAATATTCCATCTTTGTTTCGCCGGTAATTTCGGTGTACTTTTCTTTCACTTTGTTTAATTCTTTTTTCAGCCGTTCGTTGCTTACGTTCGTCAAGTCCGGATGATGCCACGAATGGTTGCCGACGATGTGCCCTTCCTTAACCATCCGTTTCACCAATTCCGGTTCGGTTTTCAAATAATGACCGGTGACGAAGAAAGCGGCAGGTACGTCTTTTTTCTTCAAAACGTCGAGGAATTTGCCGGTATACCCTTGTTCATAGCCGTTGTCGAACGTTAAATAAACGATTTTTCGATCGGTGTCGCCTTGAAAGACGCCGCCGTATTTTTGAAGCATCTCTGCAAATTCCGGTTCCGTCGTCGCCGGTTGATGATTCTTGCTTCGCTTGAAATACCAATCATGCGAAGCATTGCTGTACGGGCTGGCGAAAGCGAATTGCGGAACGGCAAGCATAAGCACACTAAGCCAAACGATAGCAAGTTTCACGGGTTGTTAACTCCTTTGCGTACGAATTCATAAGAAGAGGTTCTCTTTTATAAGTTGCGTCGTACGCGTGAAGTTATTCATTTTTCAGCGCTGAATTTCCGCTGCATCCAGCCGTCAATTTTTCTTACTTCTTTTTTCCCGAACGTGAAACCATAGACGATCAAAAGCACGATCACCAGCGTGAACCAATCGATTTGATGAGACATGATAAAATTCAATGTCCCCATGAGCACTTGCGGAATCACGCCTGTAACGGCGAAGGCTGCGACACCGAATTTAAACCATCGATCCGAACGCATCCCGTAGCGGGCATAAAACATAAAAAAGGTGGATGACCAGGCAAGCACTTCGAAACCGGCCAATATCCACCATTTGTATTGCATGAAAACTTCCATCGTATCGCCTCTTCATCAAACACTGTTCATATAAATATATACGACGATCCATACTCCCGTAAAGGCGATGTTGACGATCAACATTTTTTGCGCCCGTGGTTGTCCGCGATAGTTGAGCTGCAGCCCGAAAAAGACAACCCATACGACGAAATAGATGATCCAATACGCGAACAACCCGGGGCCGACGCCCGAGCCAATCAAATAAGCGGAAACGAAATGAACCAAAGTAAGTCCGGAAATAAGTACGAGAAACAGCCAATTGAAGGCATGAACTTGTCCTTTTGTCACGATCGAGCCACCCTTTTTACAATAGTTTCTTTATTCCTTTTGCGATGAGCAGGACTACGGCGGCGATCAGCAATAAGTGCACGATCCAGCCGAGAATGTGCGCGACAAGGCCGAGCAGCCAAAACAAAATCAATAAACCGATGATCGTCCAGAACATCATTGTTGCCTCCTTTACTCTCCCTTTAGTTTACCATTATTTTATTTTCGGGAGTATTTTCCTACAAATACATGTGCCAAATCGCTCATTTTCCCATCGACTTTCATATTTCACAAGGACTCAGCATTAACATGTAGAAAAAGATGATTGAGATCACACCGAAAGCGAGGTGAGGTTAATCAACGTCACCGTCACCGATGTAGCCGAACAAAAGAATCTTCTCCACCAATGGTATACGAATCCGGAGATTGAAGCGTTTCGGCATCCTCGGCATTTCCTTGCGAACAAGGAACCATCCGGCGAGCGGATGGATTTTCATTATCATTTCTATCAAGCCTTGTTCCACTACGACCAAGAGCACTACGAACGTGCACTCGATTGTTTGAATCAGGCCGGCCGCACCGTCTTTGAAATGGAACTCGAAGAGACCGGTGAATGGTATTTCATGCTTGCGGCTGTCTATCAACGGCTTTACGGATACGCTTTGTCCATGAAATACTGCGAGAAAGCGATGCACATTTTTTCGTGCAAACAAAATTTCCGCCGAATGGCCAGCTGCGAAAACTTGTTCGGCATTAACAATCAAGACATCGGGCAACACAACGATGCCGAGAACCATTACCGGGCAGCGATCCGGTTGTGCAGCCATGCCGATTGCACGTTCATGTACATGACGGTGTTCCACAATATCGGCGTCCTTCATTCAAAAAAGGATGATCCGATCACCGCTTTGTTTTATTTAAAAAAAGCCAACCGGCTGCTTTCGCCGGAAGATGTGACGAACCGGACGAAAAATTTGTATTTGCTGGCCTGCAATCATTTTATCATCGGAAATACGCAAGAAGCGAGCCGATGTTTCCACGAAGGGTTGAAAGTTGCGGCCGCCGGCAGCAATGAAACGTACGTGCACCGATTCGAAGCGTTGCGGGCGAAATATCTCCGCCCCGACGCTTTTGAAACGACATACAAAAAAGCGATTGCTTATTTCCTGCACCGGCAACGATGGGAATTCGTCATCGAGTACGGGGAAGAGCTCGGGCTTTATTACGGGAAACGAAAACGTTTCAAGGAAGCTTATGATTATTGTGATTTAGCGATTATCGCTAAAAATAAATTAGAAAAGGAGCGTGAGCTGGCTCATGATTAAAAGAAGAGGAGACGACAACGTCATCGCCTAATGAAAAAGCGGCTGCTGCCGCTTTTTTCATCATGGGGGCACGCCAACATGGCCTACATCGTCGACGTATTGGCAGGCATCGGATGGTTTTATTTGTTTCTGTTGCTGTTGTACTTCAGCGACCGCTGATCGCTCTGGACGAGGGGGAACGGTTCTATTTCCGCCAATTCATTCATAACAATCTAGTGACGAGAAATAGGTTGCGCCCTCGAACCTTCCGTGACAATTCCCCCGGCGTCCTGTTTCTCTTGATCCAAACCGCCCGTCCGCCATCTTTGGCGAACGGGCGGTTTTGTTTTACGGTTGCGGTTCGTCTCCGGTTGCGTACTTCAATGCCAGGTAATCTTGCACCGGAATCCATGCGCCGATGCCTTGATGGGTCACGTTTTTCACTTCAAGTTCCATCTTGCTTCCCGTCAGCGACAAATACACTTCGCCGTATGTCACCTTTCCCTTTTCGTTGACAGCGGGAACATAGCCGTACAAATACGATATTTTTTTCGGCTGCACGTTGTACGTTTGTTCCTTTTTCGTTCCCTTTCCAATTACGGTCTCAAACGACAACGGCAATCCCGTCTTCTCGGAAGCTTCTATCATCATCATCTTTTTCACTTCTTCGCCGTTCGGCACTTTCGCTGTCAAACCGCCTTTCACCTGCACTTCTTTCTCCTGGCGGTAGCTCATTTTTTGCGGTGATTTCCCGCCTCGGTTGTCGATTTTATTCACGTTCACCCGTTTGAACTCCCAATTGATGTTCGTTCTCTCGGAATCATAGTTCAACGGCCACGTACCGAGAAAAATTTTTGCCCGAAAGCCGATGGACGCTTTCGTTGGATTTACGGTCGTTTCGTTCAACATGCGAATCAATGTCGGATTTTCAATTTTGACGTCAACCGAATCGAGCAGCCTTTTGGCCAGCTCGCTCGGCTGCAAGCGAGGCAAATCTTGCGTCGGATTCGGATACGTGTTTTCTTTAGAAATCGTTACGACATAGTCCGGAATTTTCGTTTGTTCGTGATTGTCTTTGGCTCGATCATCCGCGGCTGCCGGCTGTACCAAACCGAACAGGCACAAAGCGATCGCGAAAATCACTGAAGCTTTCTGCACGAAGGGACCCTCCTTGAAAGTTTTTCTTATTTTTTTCGAACGGTCGCAGAATTATCCATATCCGAATGAAAATAGGCAAGCCGCGGATTATGTAAAATTATTTGCCGAAGGGGGACATAATCCACGCCCCGGGTGATCGTTCCAACGGTCAGGAGCAGCGGCGAATCCAATCCACTTGATGGATTTTACGTTTCACTTTTAAACGACTTTCCGAGTTCCGGGCCAAGACCGAAATAATGACGAAAATTATAGATGAGCGGGGACCATTTTTCCGGACTTACGTGATCTTTTTCGGTGACGATATCCTGGTGGGCATGCACACATACGGCGTCCACCTCGATCACCGCGAAAAAAGGCATATCATCCGGTATGCGAATATGTTTAACCACCGCTTCGATTTGCAACGGGCATTCGGCGACTCTGTCCGGCTGCACCTCACGTGACTGCTGCTCAGTCAAACCAGCCGCCGCAAACTTGTTTTTTTCATGACGATAACCGAGTTTTCGCTTCTCATCTGGTACTTCGCGACGTCCGGTAAACGGCGCGAGCGTCTCCACTTGGTGCCATAACGACGGGTCAGCCACATTTACGACGCATTCCCCGCAACGGTTTAAATTTTCGACCGCTTTGCCCTCGACTCCGAGTCCGAGCACGATGCGTCGGCCGAGCGCCCACGACGATGACATCGGTGTAACGTTCGTCGTACCGTCTTCATTCAGCGTGCTTAACAGCACCACCGGCGTTCCGTAATAAAGAATTTTCGGTTCGATGACGACGCTCTCCGGCAATATCTTGTTTTCAATCATAATCATTCTCCTCTTCATTCATGGTCCTTTCGATTGTAAACGATCAACATTTCGATTATCATCGAAATATGAATGTCAGCAGAAAAGGAGGGTGCCATCATGTTGCAAACGGACGGAAATTTAGCCGAAGCTGCTTCGCTTTTCGCAGATCCGTCGAGGGGAGCGATGCTCACCGCGCTCCTCGACGGCCGCTTCCACACGGCCTCTGAGTTGGCTTACATGGCCGGCATTAAACAACAAACGGCCAGCTACCACTTGGCGAAGTTGGCTGGCGGCGGTTTGATCAAAACGGAACAGCACGGCAGGCACCGTTACTACACGTTGGCAAGTCCTGAGGTCGCCGAAGTGCTTGAGACGGTCTTGTCCATCGCCAAACCCCCGGAAATTCGCTCTTTACGGCAATCGTCGCAAATGAAAGCCTTGAAGTCGGGAAGAACGTGTTACGATCATTTAGCCGGAGAACTCGGCGTCACGGTGACAGAGGCGATGCAGCAGGCCGGATTCATCGTGTTGGCGGAAAAAGAATGGCAAGTGACGGAAAAAGGAGAACGCTTTTTCGCGGAGTTCGGCCTGAACCTGCAAGCGCTTCGTAAGAAAAGACGTACGTTCGCGCGAGCTTGTTTGGACTGGAGCGAGCGCAAACACCATTTAGCCGGTGCGCTCGGATGTGAACTGACGAACAAGTGGTTTGAACTCGGGTGGATTGAGAAAATTGCCGACAGCCGGGCGGTAAAATTGACCGCAAAAGGCCGCGCCGGTTTTGCGAGCACGTTCGAGGCGCATATGTAAGACAAGTTCGCGGATAAGCGAAAGGTGCCGCCGTAAGCACTTTCGGCGGCACCTTGGCACGCAAGGACTTTCGCAAAACTTTTTTCAAACGCGAGACACTCCGTCTTCCGTGCGCAGCCTTCAATTTCTTCTCCCTCCTTGAACGTTACTCCTCGGCAAATGGAAGACCTGCGCCGTTTCACTCGTTAATTGCTTGAGCTTATTCAGCGCTTCCTTTATTCCTTCTTCTTTGCCGAGATAAAATTGGCTCTCCGCCGGAGAATCGGTTTTCTCAGCGGAAACTGCTTCGATTTCTTCCTCCAGCATTTTTTTCAAAATCGTCATTTCCAACTGCCCGACCGCTTGCTTGTCGGCTAATTTTTGCTGCCGTTTTTGTTTCTCATGCAACGATTTCTCGACGTACCGGTCAATGTCTTGTTCTTTAAAGCGGGAGGCGCCGGCGAGAACTTTCTTGTACGATTCCGTTTTGTCAGGAACCACTTGCAAAGAATGGTTTCGGTGTTCCACCAAAAAGCGGCACAACAGCTCTCCCGTTTGCATGTACTCGTTGTGAACAATCGAGTATTCGCCTTCAAACGAACCCGTTTCGGACAAGTACCGCCCGAGCAAACTATATTCGCAGCATTCCGTGCAATAGATGAGGTATTCCTGCACCTGCGTTCCCTCCTTGAAAAAAACCGTCCCCGAAGGGACGGCAGATGACCGTTACATGTCCATCGACGGGAGGCTCGGCGATTTTTTCTCTTTTTCCGGCCGCTCGCTCACGAGAGCTTCTGTCGTCAGGAACATCGCCGCAACGGACGCCGCATTTTGCAATGCCGTGCGCGTCACTTTTACCGGATCGATGATGCCGGCTTCAATCAAATTCGACCATTCTCCCGTCGCCGCGTTGAACCCGATTCCTTCGGATTCCTCTTTCAGACGCTCGACGAT
Organism: Bacillales bacterium; assembly: GCA_035700025.1. Lineage (NCBI taxonomy): Bacteria > Bacillati > Bacillota > Bacilli > Caryophanales > Caryophanales bacterium. The sequence goes on from DASSOY010000039.1 coordinate 8,126, forward strand.
CACCGATCCTTCCAGACCGGCGTTTTCTGCAATCGTGCGCACAGGGGCTTCAAGCGCACGCAAGACGATCTTGAATCCCGTTTTTTCATCCTCCGATTGCTCGGACAGCTGCTTCGCAATCACCGGAATGGCTTGCACGAGCGCCGTTCCTCCGCCGGCGACAATGCCTTCTTCGACCGCTGCACGCGTCGCGTTCAAGGCATCCTCAATACGAAGCTTCCGCTCTTTCATTTCCGTCTCCGTGGCCGCGCCAACTTTCACAACAGCCACCCCGCCGGAAAGCTTCGCCAACCGCTCTTCCAACTTCTCCTTATCAAAATCCGACGTTGTCTGCTCGATTTGTTTCTTCAATTGCTCGATGCGTGCTTGAATATCGCTTTGTTCGCCCGTGCCGTCAATGATCGTCGTGTCATCTTTGCCGACACGGACTTGGCGTGCTTGACCGAGATGCTCAAGCTCGGCCGACTTCAACTCGAGACCGACATCTTCTGTAATTACACGTCCGCCGGTGAGAATCGCGATATCCTCGAGCATCGCCTTGCGGCGGTCGCCGAACCCCGGTGCTTTTACAGCTACACAATCGAACGTGCCGCGCAGCTTGTTGACGACGAGCGTCGCCAAAGCTTCCCCTTCGACATTGTCGGCAATAATGAGCAGCGGTTTGCGGCTTTGGGCGATTTTTTCAAGCAACGGCAAAAGGTCTTGCACGCTCGAGATTTTTTTATCCGTAATCAAAATGTACGGGTCTGCCAATTCGGCAACCATTTGCTCTTTTTCTGTCACCATATATGGCGACAAGTATCCTCTGTCAAACTGCATGCCTTCGACAACGTCCAATTCGGTGTCAAACCCTTTCGATTCCTCAACCGTAATCACCCCGTCGCGGCCGACTTTTTCCATCGCCTCGGCGATCAGCTCGCCAATCTTTTCGTCGCCTGCCGAAATCGCCGCCACTTGCGCGATCGACTCCTTTGTCTCGATCGGCCGGGCCGCCGATTTAATTTCCTCGACGACGAGACGCGTCGCTTTCTCGATGCCGCTGCGAATCCCCATCGGGTTCGCACCAGACGTGACGTTCTTGATGCCTTCGCGGATCATCGATTCCGCCAGCACCGTTGCCGTCGTCGTACCATCGCCGGCTACGTCATTCGTCTTGGACGCAACCTCTTGAACGAGTTTCGCTCCCATATTTTCAAACGGATCGTCCAACTCAATTTCTTTCGCAATCGTCACGCCGTCATTCGTAATCAGCGGTGAGCCGTACGATTTTTCAAGGACGACGTTGCGTCCTTTCGGACCAAGGGTCACTTTTACCGTTTTAGCAAGTTTTTCAACCCCGCGGAACATCGCGCGGCGCGACGATTCGCTGAATAAAAGGTCTTTAGGCATTTGCGATCAACTCCTTTTCCTCCTGAAGGTTGCCGGTTTTCGCCTCGTCAACGACCGCCAAAATATCGCTTTGCTTAACGATTAAGTACTTCTTGCCGTCCTTTTCTACCTCTGTCCCGGCATACTTGCTGTAAAGCACGACATCCCCCGTTTTCACTTCCATCGGGATGAGCTGCCCATTCTCGAATTTTCCTTTCCCCACGGCAACCACTGTCCCTTGCATCGGTTTATCCTGCGCTTTTTGAGGCAGGACAATACCGCCGGCCGTCTTTTCTTCCTGTTGACGGACCTCGATCACAACTTTGTCACCCAACGGCTTGAACATGTCCCACATCTCCTTTTTAATATGATTTTTTGTTAGCACCCGAACGCGTCGAGTGCTAACTTCAATTTCTATTTATAGTCATTTTTTCACGGTGATCAACGGCGGAAATCGCCGGAAATCGCCGGATTCGGCCGGTTTTGATGCGATTTGAACCCCCGATCTATTCATTTCTCATATTTTATTTTGTTTTCTTTTGTTTTTGAGTCAGGTGCGCCGGATAAATAACGGAACGACATGCGCTTATTTCAGCCTAATGAGCGATTGGCGAAAATATAGCGGAACGCTAGCTAGAACCTTATTTGCACCGAATCATCCGTGACATTCCGCTATTTTCTGCAGCATACGAATTTCACCGAAATAAGAGTGTCGAATTCCACTATATATTCCAAAACTGCAAAAAAAACCGCACCCGAACAGGTGCGGTCGCATTTATTTCCCCGGCCAGAACGCGAAGCGGCCAAGCACGGCGGTAATCGCCGGAACAAGCAAAGGGCGAACGATGAACGTGTCCAGCAAAACGCCGATGGCGGTGACGGTGCCGAATTGCACGAGCACTTGAAGCGGCAAAACCGCCAAGACGGCGAACGTGCCGGCGAGAATGAGGCCGGCGGAAGTGATGACACTGCCGGTTTCGTGAACGCCGGATGCGATGGCGTCCCGAAGCGGCATCTCGCGGCGTTTCTTCCAAATGCTTGAGATCATGAAAATATTATAGTCCTCGCCGAGCGCAACAAGGAAGACAAACGCGTACAGCGGAATGAGACCTTGCATCGCATCTTGGCCGTAGCCGAAATGAATGAGCAGCCAGCCGGCGCCGAGCGCGCTCAAGTAAGAAAGCACCACGGTCGCAAGCAAATAGACCATCGCGACAACCGAGCGCAAGTACACCAACAGGAGCACGGCGATAATAACGAGCACGACCGGAATGATAATCGCTTGGTCGCGGCTCGTCACCTGCTTCGTATCGTAAAGCGTTGCGGTTTCTCCGCCGATCCACACGTGATCGGCGGGACTGGCGATGCCGGCCGACGCTGCCGCCTCCTGCACCGCACTTCGCAATGCCGGAATCTTGGCGATCGCCGGCGTCGAATACGGATCCATCGCCAGCGTTACCTCGTATTGTTTTAAGGCTTCATTTGTTTTGCCCGTTCGCGGCTCTGAAACAGCCTTCACAAACGGCAGCGGCTGCAATTTTTCAGCAATATCGACATTCTTTCCTTCGGTATCAACAATCACTTTGACTGGAGCCAATTCCCCGGCCGGAAAATGATCTTGCAAAAGCGCAAACCCTTCACGTGAAGGCATCGTCTCCGGGAACGAATCAAGCAATCCATACGAATATTCGATTTTCGGAACGAATGCCGCCAACCCGCCTAAAAGAATCAGGCTCGCGATGATGACGGTCCATGGTCGCTTCGTCACACCGTTTCCAATCGAACGCCACACCCGTCCGGTCTCCTTCGGACGCTTCAAACGTTTCCCCTTCTTCTTTTCCCGTTCTTGAATCATTTCTTCGGTTCGCGGAATGAACGGGAAGAAGGACGCCCTGCCAAAGATCGCGAGCAATGCCGGGAGCAAAGTCAAAGCGGCAATGCCCATAATGAATACGGCCAGGCTGAACGGGACCGCAAACCGGTCATAGGAAGCATAATGTGCAAGCATTAACGTCAGCAAAGCGAGGACGACCGTCAGTGCCGACATGATGATCGCCCCGCCTGAACCGCGGACCGCTTGTATTAACGCATCATATTTGCCGGTAATATGCCGCAATTCGTCCCGGAAACGAGAAACGAGAAACAGGCAATAGTCTGTGCCCGCGCCAAACAACAGCACGGTCATGATCGAAATCGCTTGGGAATCAACCGTGATCCAGCCGCGCGAAGCCATAAAGCCGAGCACAGGACTGATAACACCATAAGCCATACCAACGCCGATCAATGGGACGATCGCAAGCAAAGGCGAACGGTAAAGCACAATTAATAAAATTAACACGAGCAACACGGTCGAAATGAGCAAAGTTACGTCAGCCGTGCTGAACAACGCAGTCGCATCCGTCTGGATGCCGACAGGACCCGTCAAACGTACGTGCAGCCCGTCAGTCTGCGTCCCTGTTGCAAATACGGATTCGTCTGTATGGTTTCCGATTCGCTGCTTCAAGGAGTCGAGCGCTGTTGTCAATTGTTCAACCGAGGCTTGTTCTTGGAAAAACACCGGAGTTACGATCGCTTCCCCGTCTTCCGACGCCGATTGCTTTAAAGCTTGCGGCGGCAGGTTCCCGAGCGGCGGAACAAATGATTGATTTTCGAGCGGATTTTTTTCCAATTGTGCATAAACCTTGTGAATCGCCGCATAATCGGAAGCCGCTAACCCGCCATCCCGATACCAAACGACAAGAAGCGGGGTGCCGGCCGCATCGGGAAACTGCTCGGAGGAAAGCCGTTGTGCCTCGACAGACATAGCACCGTCGGGTAACAGCGAGCGACTGCCGGTTTCTTCTTCGTTTACAGAAGGAAAACATAGTGTCAAAACGGCAATGGCAACAATCCAAACCGATAACGTGATCCAACGGGACCTCGGGCCGGCCACTTTCATGCTTAATCGTGAAAAGAATGGCTTCAAATGATTTCCCTCTCCTTTTAGGAACATGGTTAATGCTTTTAATTATATATACTGGTTAGTTTATTATCAACCGTTTAGATTTTCACGATGTGCCCGGTATTGCTATAATAAAAGAAAAGCTGGACATGCGATGCATGACAAAAGGAGATCGACATCATGCCCAAACACCGCCGCCCGGGCCGGCCGCGCGCTGATGAAAGCGGACCGCCGACCGACGCTGTAATCGTACAAACGGCGTCCCGGCTGTTTCTCGACCGCGGCTATCAAAAAGTATCTATCGACGAAGTCGCTGAAGCCTGCGGCGTAACGAAAGCAACCGTTTATTATTATTTCGATAATAAAGCGCAATTGTTCACGAAATCAATGTTGGCGATGATGCAACGAATTCGCGAGAGAATCGCAGCTATGTTGAGCGTCGACAAACCCTTGCGGACACGGCTTCATGAAGTTGCCGTTGCCCATTTGCAAGCGACGATGCAAATCGACTTGGACGGATTCATGCGCGAAACGAAAAACGCCTTATCGCCAAGCCAAGTAAAATTAATGCGTGAAGCCGAAGAGCGCATGTACCAAGCGATCGAGGAAGCTTTCGACAAATCGATCAAAGCCGGGGAAATCCCCGAAATTAATGCCACCTTTGCAGCGCACGCCTACATTTCCTTGCTCAAAATCGGCAATTACCGCCTGGCCGACAATACACGCCTATTCCCAAACGTCGAAACAGCCGCCGATCACATCATCGCGTTCCTTTGGAACGGACTGTTTTGCGATCAATAAATAGAGGCTGACTCAAAAGGTCGTTGAAAACGACTGGTCGAGTCAGCCTTGTGACATTTAAATCGGAATCGCTCATGAGAGTCGCTAAATTGAAGAAATGAGCGGATATTTTATAAAATCGATCACTGAGCACGCTATTTCTCGTAAAAAGTAAAAATTGCAGTTAGAAATCACGCTGCTTCGTAAAATAACGCTCCTCATGCGCGATTTCATTGGAAAACGGGATTTTTAAACCAAATAAGACTTCTGGTGAGCGATAATTTCGCCGACGAAACCAAGCGAACACCCTGTTTTTTCAGACCGCAAGCTCTTGCAATCGCACCGTGCGATTCTCGCGCGCCGACAATGCTGCCGCCTCGTTCACCCGCGTCAAGTTGCGCACGTCTTCTTTCGTGATCGACGGCTCCGCGCCTTCGGCAATCGCCGCCGCCCACTGCGTGTGCGGGCTTGGCAGCGCGACCGGCAACGCGTCGCCGCTCACGATTTCCTCGCCTTGCAAGCGGCTGCTCTTCAGCGTGATTTTGCCGTCTTCGACAAGCAAGGCGCCTTCCGTGCCGTAAAGCTCAAGCTGGAACGGGCTGCGTGCCGAAACGAAGCCCGTTTCGATCGTGCCGAGCGCGCCGGAGGCATAATCAAGCAGGACGACGGCGTTGTCGTCAACTTGGTCGTTCTTCACTTGCGTGAGACGAGCCGTGACGGCCTGCGCCTCACCAGCCAGCCGATTGAGCAAGTAAATCGGATGTGCGCCGAGGTCGATCAGGCTGCCGCCGCCGCATTGTTCTTCATTGAAGAAATGCGAAGGCAGCCAGCCGTTCGGGTGCTGTTCCGAAGGAACAGCACCGTTGTGGGCGAGCCGGCAGCGAATGAAAGTGAGCTCGCCGAGCAAGCCTTTGTCGAGCGCGTCACGCGCGTATAGGAAATACGATTCGGTAAGTCGCGGCAGCGACACCATGAGGTGGACGCCGTTTGTTTTGACCGCTTCGAAAATCTCGTCGCAGTCTTTTGTCGTGAAGGCAAGCACTTTTTCCGTAAAAATATGCTTGCCGTAATTGGCTGCGGCCAAAATCACTTCTTTGTGCATATTCGTCGGCGTTTCGACGATGACGGCGTCGATGGAATCGTCAGTGAGCACCGCTTCCAAGCTTGCTTCAAATGGGACGCCAAGCTCCTCGGCCCATTTGCGTCCGCGTGCTTCATCCTCATCCCATACGACCGCAATTTCCATGTTCGGATGTTCTTGCGTTTGCTTCGCGTAGTCATTGGCATGGACATGCCACCTGCTTAATAAAGCCGTGCGTATCATTTCATTTCCTCCTGAATTTGCGCCTTCCGCCAGCTTTCTCGAACGAGCGCGTAATCTTCTTCTTCTAAAGCTTCTTTCGTCGAATCAATATGGGAGACGAAATACAAGGACGGCACACCGAGCTCCGGCTGTAAGCGAACGTACTCGCGCCACGATTTTTTATCGGTCATCGGCCAGTTATCCGTATCGATCACAGCCGCCGGACACGCCGCTTTCGCGACTTTCGCACGATGCGTCATCGCGGCATTAATGTCTTTGCCTGTGTTGATATCATTCAAGCGAATCATATCAATGACATCAGCCAAATACGGATGCGGCGTATGCGACATGATTAACGCATCCGGCTTCACAGCCTTTGCCTCATCATTCAAAATGAATAAATATTGCTTCATAAGCTCCAAGCCCCATTGCTCGCCGTGCACCTCGATGCCCGGCCCGCTCGGGATCCGAGCTGTGAAGTCAATTTTAAATCCGTCGGCATCATAACCATCCGCCGAAATCATTCGCCGCACAGACTTGCGCATCCGCTGCTCGAAACCTGGATGCGTCGGATCGATCGCAATCGGCATACCTGCCGCATTGCGAATGCACTCCTCGGCCGGCACCCCTTCCGGGTCCCACGCCTTCAGCCAAAGAAGTACTTTTTGCCCATTCGCGTGCCGCTCATCGATAAACCCGCGCAAATCCGGCCATTTTTCCTCATCGACCGCATTTTCGCCGTACGACGCCTGCCATTTGTCATCCAACACTACTATTTTCGGCGAAACGTCGTTCGCCTGCAACTTTTTCATGAAATTTTCATATAATTCTTGACGCGCATAATTCGGCGCGTGTCCTTGCTCCACAGCCGCCACGTGGCATTGCGAGCCCCAGCCGCAAAAAATCGGCTGCTTCCACCATTCCGGGTGCTGTACCTCGCGTGCCTCAGATACGTAACCCGCCGCTTGCAACGCCGTTACATGCGCATCAAGCGCGGCATATTCATCGGCAGCAAAATCAAAACCGATCGCCGGCAAAACATAATTCCCGCGAACTTCTGTATGTCCTTCATAAGCCGTTTGCAAGTGAAAACCGCTGCCCTGCGCACGGTAATGGTACTCCGTAAAACGATTTTCTCCAGCTTCAGCCTCAACGCCAATCCCAAGCCAACCTGACGAGCCTTCAAAAGCAAAACAGAACGGCGGCGGCGTGAAAAACCAATCGCCTTTGCCCGGAATCGGCACGCCCGTCAAATCAATGACAGACCCGGCATCCGGCTGGAAATGATGAACTTCATCCGTATTCGGCTCAGGATTGAAACCGCGCGACCAACGATGGCCCGACCAGAAAAAGCCGCTTCCCCAGCGCACGTTTCCTGAATAATATCCGCCGAAATAGTCCGCATTCGTAATCGACCCGAATCCGTCAACTTCAATTTCATACGTAAACCGCTCCTCGTTACACTTGAACCGATACGTTTTCTGATCCCAAACCGTGCTTTTCGCCGTCAGCGAAAACACGCGCTCCCCGTCAATATCGGCCGCCTGCCACTCCCCGATCTTCGGCGCATCATCAAGTCCCGAAAGCGTATGTACACTCGACAAAACGAACAATTCCGCAAGCAAATCCCCCGCCGCATCCTTCAAATGCACGAAAGGACGGTCCTCGCAAAAGAAAAGCTCGTAATTTTTCCCCTTGTAAGTTAAGTTTTCCATCGTTTCACCCTTTTTTAGATAAAATTAAAACCGGTGTTGCATCGGAACAGCTTCCGGCCGTTCAACGGTGCTTTGCATCGCATAATGCTTGCCTTCCTGCGAAGCCTCAAGCAATCCGCTCATCGCTTCCAAGACGTGGTACGTCATGAAACCGTTCGCCCGGTGCCCGTCGCCAGTCAAAATCGCTTCCGCCATGTCGGCGGCGCCGATCCCGCGGCTGTTTGCCGTATATCCGTGCGTCAGCGGCACTTCATGCCATTCCTTCTCATTTTGCTTGCGCACGTACACCGGTCCGCCGAACGTGTTCGGATCCGGTACGCTTAAGGAACCCGTTTCTCCGTAAATTTCAATAAACGGCAAGCGCGCGCCCCACACGTCGAAACTCGTAATCAACGACGCGATCGCGCCGTTGTCAAAGTCGAGCACGCCGGCGATATGCGTCGGCGTATTCACGTGAATCACCTCGCCGTATTTCGGCTCGCTTGTAATCGTCCGCTCAGGGAACGTAATCCGCGCTGAACCGGTGACGCGCTTAATCGGACCGAGCAACGAAATCAACGCCGTCAAATAGTACGGTCCCATATCAAACAGCGGTCCGCCGCCTTTTTGGTAGAAAAAGTCCGGATTCGGATGCCAGCTTTCCGTTCCGTGGCTCGTCATAAATGCGGTCGCCGCCACCGGTGTGCCGATCCAGCCGTCATCGATCAGCTTGCGGCACGTTTGCAAGCCGCCGCCGAGAAACGTATCCGGCGCCCCGCCGACGAGCAAATTCGCCCGCTCCGCGGTCTCAAGCACTTTTTTGCCCATCTCCGGCGTAATTGACAACGGTTTTTCCACGTATACGTGTTTTCCAGCCTCGAGCACTTGCAAGCAAACTTCACCATGCACGCCAGGTACCGTCAAGTTGATGACCATCGCAATTTCCGGGTCGTTCAGCAACTCCGCCACCGTGCACGCTTTCGCGATCCCGAACTTTTCCGCCTGCGCTCGCGCACGATCCATGTCAATGTCGGCACATGCGGCGATTTCAAGATGCTTGAACGTCTTCCCATTCGTAAGGTAAATCGCACTGATGTTGCCGCAGCCAATCACACCCGCTTTTACTTTTTCCATGCCGTCACACCTTTCCTACTGGAAGCTTCAGTCTTTCTTCCACAAACTCCTTGCAAACTTGCAAGCTTTGTTTCGGCGTACTCGTTGACTTGTCGATTTCGACTGTCACCCAACCGTCGTAATTCGTCTCATGCAACATCTGCATCACCGGATCGAAATCAAGCGTGCCAAGTCCAAGCTCGCAAAAAATCGGCATCGCCTCGTTGCCTGACAAAATCGGGAACTGCTCCGCATCCGCTTCTTCCGGCGAAATGTCTTTCAAATGCACATATCCAATGCGGTCGCGATATTTCTTCATTACCTTCGCTGGATCCATGCCCGCCTTCGCCAAATGCGCCGTATCCGGGCAAAAATGTACATACTTCGGATCCGTCCATTCCATGATCGCATCGAGCTCATGCTCGTACTGAATTTCCGTTCCGATATGCGGATGCAAACAAGCTTTCACGCCAAGTTCGGCACAGCTTTTCGCCGCCTCGTTCATGGTTTCCGCTGCCGTTTTCAACATTTCCGTCGTCGTCCCGCCTTCTGTCCGGGGTCCGCCCGGACCGAAAACGATCCGGTCGCAGCCATTGGCGGCGAGGAATCGCGCCACTTGCGTATTGCGCGCGATAATATGCTCACGCTTCGACGGATCGGTGAAATGCCCGCCGCCGTACAATGCCGACAAAACGAATCCGTGATCATCCAGCAATTTTTGAAATTCATCTATTCGATCCTCGTAGTTCATCGCGATATGCGTAAACGTTTCACACGCCCGGTAACCAAGCTCAGAAGCTTCCTTTAGAGCAGTTTCAAACGCCTCGCCCCACGTAATTAAATGACATGATACTTTCACGATGTCCCGCCTTTCTGATTTTATTGATCCAACGCATTGAGCGCGACAGATAAACAACCGTAATCCCCGATGCGTTCACCAAGCTCACCCGGCACAATTTCGCACACCGCCATCGCCTGCGGCAGTGCTTCCCGCCGCAGCGTCTCAAGCGCCGCCGGCTCCAAAATCGCCTGCTGGCGTCCATAAATGCTGCCGATGATCACCTTCTCGGGATTCAACAAATCAACGATGACCGCCAGCCCTTTCCCTAAATAGCGGCCGACGTCCTCGTAAATCTCCACCGCCAGCAGGTCGCCCGCCTGCGCGGCATCCCCGACCGCTTGCGCGGTCACCGCCCCCAGCTCACTCACATCGGCGCAAAACGACGGCCGTTCGCCCATCTGCAGCGCAGCCTCCGCCTTCAACTGCGCGTACCGCGCAATCCCGCCTCCGCTGCAAAAGCCTTCGAACGAGCCGTTCTTCCCGTAACCGGACGGCCCGAACGCCTCCAGCCTCACATGCCCGGCTTCGCCGGCATAATCGTTCGTCCCGGCGTACAGGGCTCCGTTCAAGATCAGCCCGGCGCCCATCCCGGTGCCGAACGTCAAAAACACGACGTTCCGGCACCCGCGGCCGGCGCCCCACTTCCATTCCGCCAAGGCGCACGCGTTCGCGTCGTTTTGCAGCGCGACCGGCACCCCGTACCGGTCGCGAAACGGCGACACGATGTCGACCGCGTCCCAGCCGGGCAAATTCGGCGGCGAAAGAATGAGCCCGCGCCGGCTGTCGAGCGGATTGCCGCAGCTAATCCCGATCGCCGCCACAGCGGCGCCGGGATGCGCGTCCACGAGCTTCTCCAAAGCCGCGAGCATTTGCGCAACAGCTTCCTCCGGCGCCGCAGGCGTCGGGAAGCGTTCTTTCGCAAAAATTTCCACATCCGCGCCGCGTAAGCGGCCGAGCGATACGGCGCACTTCGTGCCTCCGATGTCAATGCCTGCAATCGTTGTCATTGTTGAAAAAACGCCTCCTCAAGCATGATGCAAAGCGCATGATAGATCGGCAAATGCCGCTCTTGAATGTCAGGCGTGCTGTCAGCCGGAACGACGATCGACAGCTCGCATAAGTCCCGCAGCAAACCGCCGTCACGACCCGTCAAAGCGATCGTCCTCAACCCTTTCAATCTCGCAACCCGCACCGCCTGCAACACATTATTCGAATTCCCCGACGTACTGATCGCGAGCAGCACATCGCCATCACGGCCATAGCCGTACACTTGCTGGGCAAAAACGAGATCCGGAGCGACGTCGTTCGCGTAAGCGGTCGACAAGGCGCTGTGGCCGACGAGCGAAACCGCCGGAAGCGCCCCTTGCAAATGATCCGCCAAATACGTGCCGTCTTCCCCAAACTGTTCAACGAAAGCCGCGCGATCTGCTTCCGAAACCGGACGCCGAAGCATAAATCCTTTCATCAATTCCCCGACAATATGTTCAGCATCCGCCGCACTGCCGCCGTTCCCGCAAACGAGCAGCTTCCCGCCGCCTTGAAAACAATCCCGCAACGTTTCAAATGCGCGCTGGATGTCCGTTTCACATGCAGAAAGCTCCGGGTATTTCGCCAGCAATTTTTCCAAAGTGCCTTCCATCAACCGACGCCCCCATCCAAATTCAGTTCATCCCGATACGCTTGAGCCGCCTGCGACGCATACAACACAAGCCCGACACTCCACGAATGTGACAACGTCAAGAGCATCCCCTTCGGCTGAAAACAGTTCGTATTGTAATAGCGCTCGGTCACCATGCCTTTGTACGCGTTGAAATCCCCGTCTTTCCGCGCCACACA
>DASSOY010000040.1 GCA_035700025.1 Bacillales bacterium
ACAAATGAGCAGTTTCCATAAAGACGAAAAAGCGAGCATTACCCTTGAAGCTGCGATGGTTGTTCCCGTCTTTCTCCTTTTCGTGGTGTTTTTGGCTGGAATGATTCGGATTGGGGTTGCGGAAATTGCTTTGAATCGAGCAGTTTCCGATACTACCGAAGTGTTGGCGACGCATACTTATCCTGCGGAATTGGCTGTGTCTGGCGTGCAAGGGACACTAGATACTTTTATTCAAGATCGAAGCATGGGAAGTTTGGATTTGGCAAAAGCGTCAGAAATTTTCAACATGGCGATGAAAACTACGGGGGTGGACTTTTCCCCGGAAGCGTATCTTAGTCAGTTAGCGTCAGATCGCTTGATCACACCTATGGTGCGAAAGAAGTTTGCTGAATCCATACTTGGCAAATGGTCTGATCCTAACCGGATAAAAGTCGTCGATGTCACCGTCACCGACGGCTTCAAAGGGGCGCTGTCCATCACTGCTCAGTACCGGATGCATTTGATCGCTCCATTTGTGGACAAGCAGATCATTTTAAAGAAAAGAGCTTATGAATATTTATGGTCGCCGCATTAACCAAGGTCTTCACCATCCAAAAGGATGGACAAGCATAAATGCAAAGCATTGAAAGGGGTATAAGAATGAGCGAACTACATGAAAAAAAGGTTCATCAGGCGTCATCAACGGGGTTGGAAGAAAACGTAGCCGGACTGTTGTGTTATTTGGCGGGATTTATTACCGGACTGATCTTTCTTTCGATGGAGAAGAAAAGTTCCTTTGTTCGGTTTCATGCCATGCAGTCCACCGTGTTCCTCGGGGGCGTAACGGTTGTCGACATCATTTTAACTTTCATTCCGTTTCTCGGAATCTTCTTGACTTTCTTCGTGAACACGATCACCTTTATCTTCTGGATCATCTTGATGGTCAAAGCTTACAACAACCAACGATACAAGTTGCCCATTGTTGGAAATATCTCGGAAAATCTTTTATCAAAATACTAAATCTACAAAGGGGGTTGAAGCATGAATAACCATGAAATTGATTACAACATTGTCGGGGACGATATGCAGTTTGTCGAGATTGAATTGGATCCTGGAGAAACAACTATTGCGGAAGCCGGCGCACTTATGATGATGGAGGATGCCATTGAAATGGAGACCATCTTTGGCGACGGCTCGGATCAAAGCGATGGCCAAGGTTTTCTTGGGAAGCTTTGGGGGACGGGGAAACGAATGCTTGCCGGGGAAAGTTTATTCATGACGACCTTTACGAACACCGGATCGGGGAAGAAGCATGTTTCTTTTGCCGCTCCTTATCCGGGAAAGATTTTGGCCATGGATTTGGCGGAGCTTGAAGGAAAAATTATTTGTCAGCGAGATGCTTTCCTTTGCGCGGCGAAGGGTGTGGCCGTCGGTATCGATTTTCAAAAAAAACTAGGCACCGGGTTTTTCGGCGGCGAAGGGTTCATCATGGAAAAATTAGAAGGAGACGGCCTTGCTTTTATTCATGCGGGCGGCACAACGAAGCGTGTGGATTTGCAAGCCGGTGAAAAGCTTCGGGTGGACACCGGGTGTCTCGTTGCGTTAACGAAGGACGTGGATTATTCGATTGAATATGCCGGAAAAATCAAGACGGCCTTGTTCGGCGGTGAAGGTTTATTTTTTGCAACGTTAAGAGGGCCGGGGACGGTTTGGATTCAATCGCTTCCGTTCAGTCGATTGGCCAGCCGCGTGTTCAGCGCGATGCCGCAAATTCCGGGCGGGGAAAATCGCGGTGAGCGCAGCATGCTCGGCGGCATATTCGATATCGTCGGCGGGGACGACGACGATTGATTTCAGCTAAGGAGGATGCAACGATGAAATGTTTAACCTGTGGGAACCGTGTAACCCTTCATATGAAAAATTGTGAGGGGTGCGGTGAACCGATTGGGAAGACCGAGGTTGCCGCAACAATTGACTCCGCTTCACCGGAAGATGCAAAAGCATCTTCCGGAACATCCACAAGCGATTTTGTGGAGATGGGAAAGAAATTCACAAGAACGTATGGGCAGTTTTTTATGGAAAATCTTAAATTTCCTTCTTCGAAAGCGGGACGTGCTGATCATCAAGATGTAAAATACGGGGCTTTAAACGTCCTTCTGCTGTCTTTGTTTGTCGGTCTCGGCATTTATTTTCAATTGAAACATTTTCATGTCGGTTTCTCCATGTTCGGTATGGATGTTTCTTTTAAAACATTTTTTTCAATGTTTCTTTACATGATCTTGGTGAGCTTTGGTTCAACGGCTGTCTTGTTCGGCATTCTTAAGGTGCTCATGCATGTTGACGTGAGATTTTCAACGCTGTTTGCTCGGTTTGGGTCTTTTCTAACCATTCCCGCTGCGATCTCAGCTCTTTATTTGGTGGCTTCCTTGTCGGGACTCTCCGGAGTTGCTTCATTCCTTGGGTTGTTTCTGATTACCGGGCTGCAAATCGTCTCCTTTGCCACGCTTTACTCCTTTCGCCAACAAATCCAAACCCGTTTCGACCCGTTTTATGGATTAATTCTTTATTACTTGGTTTTCTATTTCGCTCTCTTCCTGATCCAGGATCGTCTGCCAGGAGCATTCGTGGGCATGTTGTTATAGGATTCCGCATAACAAAGGGTGTTTTATTTCGATGAAACTAGCGATTTGTGTAATTCATCAGAAAGACTACGAGGAATTGAAAGAGAAACTGCTGCACTTAGGTCAAAACGATTTGTACATTTATCCTCATCTTTCCACTTACGAAACATTGGTTCACCGAATCAGCAGGAGTCAGGTGGATCGCGTGATCCTGGATCACCAGTTTTCTTTTCTGCATGCAGCCCGGACGCTCTGCGATCAATATCGGGTGGACTTGATTACGTTTCAAGGAGATGTCATAAACCTCGTAAGTACGTTTGAAAGCCCCCCTTCTTTGGAAAAACAGCGCCCGCTTCCGTATCATCTCCCCACTGATCAAGCGAACTCCCCATCGGTCGAACCCCAAGAAGTTGTCGTGAAAATTGGAGAAAAAATCGTAGAACGGGAAATTGAAATGCTGCGCTACGCGAACATCCCTCAAAAGACCATCGTAATCGGTTCGCTCTGGTCCGGTGCAGGAGCCACGCTGTTTAGTACCAATCTTGCCAGAGCGATAGCGGATCGAAAAATCGATGTCGCCTATGTCGAATACCCGCCGCTCAAACCGTACATGTTCGATTACTTGAATATCCGGCAGTTGGAAGAAGATCTTTCCTTCTCTTATCAGGATCACGCGAAGTGTGTATCGGATGATCAGCCGGTCGCCAAAGCGAAAGGGTTGCTTCACAAAGGGGTCCGGTGGATCGTGAATGATTCGCGATCCGCTCCGGTTGAAAATTGGACCGATGAGAAGATGATGAAACTGATGTATTCCTTAAGGGAAATTCCGATTCTCATTGTTGATGTAGCCACGCGTTGGAATGCCCCAGCGGTTCAAAGTTTGCTCGTTCAGGCGGATGAAATCTATGTTTGCGTCGAACCTGATCCCGTAAAAATTGACTGGGCAAGCACGGTAGATGCTGTGAAAGATCAACCTGAGCTGCAACTACATGAATATCAGGCATTACAAACGCTGCGCACGTTGGATGTATGCAAGAGTCACCGTTATGCGTATATTGAAACGAAAATACACCCCGGCTTAAAAATGAATACGTGGCATGAATGTTTGGAACAGCGGCCGCTGAGCTCACTGAATTACATCCCGTATGAAGATGTCATGAAAGGCGTGTGGGATTCCGAATTTTTATATGATGATTCGCGTTATTGTCACATGTTTGAGAAGAGTTTTCAGCCTTTGCTCCGTTCCTTCCTGCCGAAGAAATATGCTGACGGAAGAAAAAAAGACGGACTTTTGAAAAAATGGATGAAGCGAGGTCATGCAGAGTGAAACGAATCCTTAAGGTGCTCGTACCGCTGCTCATTCTTCTCTTCGGATTTGCTTTCTTGTTCGTTTACGATTTCTACTTGGAGGGGAGAATCAACACCGTTTCTGTTGTGGTGGCCGAAGAAGATATCGGCTTTAAGGACTCCTTTTCGAAACGGAATTTAACGATCAAACGGGTCAATCGCGATGATTTGGTGAGCGGCGCTGTCAAGAACGTTACTGATTTAAAAGATGCCGATCTTCTCGGGAAGTTGGCAGCGATCGATATTAAGAAAGGTACACAGATCTATCGGGAACTCGTTGACGCCAATAACCTGATTCCAGATGAAAGCGCAGGCGAATTCATTGCCCCCATTCCGGACAAATGGATTTTTGCGATTCCGGGTTCCATACGCAGAAGTTATATTGCCGACTTTTATGTGATCCCGAAAAGAAATGTGCAGCAATTGAAAAGTTCCTTGCGTAATGAAAATCAAAGGAAATCCGTTTCAGGAGGCGAGCACGATGCTTCACTATTGGCCGATTATGAAAAAACCGTGGGGAGGGGTCCCGTTTTGGAAGATGTCCGAGTTGCCTATACAAAGGACCAGTCAAACAACGAAGTCACGAATGCGAATCAAGGTGAAAAATACAGCTCAACGGGAGTGGTCTCCACAATTGAAATCATTGCAACGCAACAAATGTTGGACAAACTGCGAAAATACACGCAACAAGGAGACCAATTGTATATTGTGTACAAATTTGAGCGTTAGGTTCCAATATGAAGCAAAAAAATGAAAAAAAATCCACGCAAAGTTAATTTAGGAGGTGTGAATCATTGAAAGTCGAATTCATGGCCAATGATCATGAGCTCGCACAACTGTTGAAACAGAAAGAGGCCGCTTTGAAAATTCAAAGCGTCAGCCGTCCTTCCCCTGAAGCCGAAGTGCTCATCGTTTCAGATCTCGTCGTCCCATACAACGAAATCTCCGAGAAAATCTCTCCCCTGCAAGGCCGCATCGTTTTCTACCTCATTTCAGAACACATTGACCCCCACTTGCTAAAACATGTGAAAACCATTTGTGACACGCTGGGCATCCATACCATTCACCCACAATTGACATCAAGACAAATCGCAGACGAAATTCAAGCTATCCTTTACCCGGAACAGGCGAAAAGTTCGAAAACCGCCGTTTTCTTCGCCCCGATCCCAAATATCGGAACGACTTCGACAGCATTGAGCACAGCCCTTGCCGCATCAAGACTTACGGACGCAAGAATTGGCGTGCTCGGATTGAATGCGTGGGACGACGGAACCGATCAAGTTCCGTACAAGGGCCAATCGCTCGATAAGCTCAAAAACAAACTGGCCAATCAACTGCTCGGTTCTTCGGAAGCACAGATTTTCAGTCATTTTTACAAGTTGAAGAAAGACAACGTCTATTATCTCGCGGGCAATCGAAATATTAAGATGGAACGTTTATACACCATCGAGGAAATTCAATATTTGATCGAAATTTGTTCATCGTATTTCGATCTTCTCATTCTCGATGCGGGCAGTCATTTCGACAATGCCAACATGATTCAGGCGCTGCAAGAAGCAGATTTAAAGTTTCTTGTCGTGAATCAGCAGCGAAAAGCCCTCAAGAAATTTGAACAGTCGTATCACGATGTCTTATATCCGCTTGGCCATCTGTTATCCGATTTCTCGCTCGTCATTAATCAATATGCGGACGAAACCGGCATCCCGAATGACAAAGATCTCCTTTCAGAGTTGAACGTACCGTTTTTTTGCAAAATTCCCGACATCGATCTCATGGGTTTGCACGGCGAGGCACAGCAACATATTTTATATGATTACGGCGCACGGGAATACATGCAGGCAGTTGACTTCATTGCGACCGCTTTAATTCGAAGGACGAACCTCAAACTTACCGCTCAAGAAGAAACGTCCCGGGCGAAATCGAAATGGCGCCTGTTCACCAGATTGGGGGCGGGGGTATAAATGGCTGAAGCTCAATTTCAAGTGTTCGACATTACCGAGCATCTGCAAAAGAATGCGGTTCAACGGACAGCGGCGTCGGAGACTCTTGAAACAGAGGCGGCTCGCTTTCAAGAAGTGTGCACGAAAGTCAAAGCGCATTTTGAAAAGCTTTACGACTCCAATAAAGTGACGAATGAGGAACTTCGGGAGCGACATGCGCTTGAGTACCAAGCGATGATCGGCAAGGCGGAAGCCGAAAGTGTGCTGACGGCTGAAATTGAAGGCTACCTAAGGGATGAAAATTTCTTGGGTGTTCAAGACTTTCCTGAATTTTACGAGACGATCGCTGAGGCTTGCTTTCATGAAATTTATCGTTTCGGCTCTTTCGCTAAGTGGAGAAAATATCCCGACTCTCCTTCAGGTGTCATCCAAGGAGATGAAATTTGGTTCCTTGTTGACGGGAAATTCCAGCGGCAGGAAGAACGGTTGCGCGATCAACTTCATGTACATGAAATCATCCGCTCCTTTTCATTGAAACATAAGGGGTTAAGAATTAATGAAAATCATCCGGAAGCCGAATTTGACATGGATGACGGCACGAGGGTTAAAGTAGTTGTACCTCCTCGTTCGTACCGGCCGACGATCATTTTTCGCCGGTTCGTCATTCGTCGGTTTTCGTTTGAACAGCAAGCAAAAAAGAACACGATCCCGCTTGAAGACGTTTCGTTGTATCGGTTATTGGCAAAGTTGCCGCTCAACACGGTCGTTGCCGGGAGAGTCCAATCGGGAAAATCGACGTTCCTGAAGACGATTTACGCGGAACGGGAACCGCACCTTGTCGCGGTGTTGATCGAAACGAATCCAGAGTCTTTCTTGAAGCGTGATTTTCCGGACCGGCTCGTCCATGATTTTTACACCTCAGACGGAAACATTCATCAAGTGATTCGCGATGCACTGCGGACGGACCATGACTACATTATCGTACAAGAAGTTCGGGGAATTGAAGCCGAAGGTGCGATTGCTGGAACGGAAAGAGGGACGACCGGTTTATTAATGTCCTACCATATCACCAATCCGAAAAATACACCGAAACAGCTGGCCCGTCATATCATCGATGAATTTCCGAGACGGAGCGAAGATCGAGAGATTAAGAGAATTGCCGAACAATTGGATCTCGGCATTACGATGACTTCCTTGAAGAACAACGAGAAACGGGTGACTTCTGTGTATGAAATGTGTTACGACGAGGAATTGGAGCAAGCATGGATCAACTATCTCATTTTATATGACGCAAAAACGAATACATGGACTTACAATGCCGGTCTTTCTGAAAGTTTGGCGAGAAAGATGAGAAACTTGGACGAGTCGCTGTATGAATCTTTTATCCGTCTGTTAAAAGAAAGAGCACGACAGCATCCGATCACCGGAAAGACCGAATTCGCCTGTCATTAAGGGGGGAACGAAGTGCTGTATGTTTTGATCAATGTTGTCGTCAAACTAATTGCTTACTCGATGATGATTTACGGTTTGTGGCTGCTTGTCGGGGCTCCTTTCCTCGCTGCCCAATTTTCCGAAGGGTTTTATCGCTACAAAAGGCGCAGAAGAGCGAGGCGCATACAGGAACTTGCGGCGTTAAAGGAAAAAAATGAGACGAAAACGCACTCGCGGTTTTACCGGCATCTCGAATTGATTTTATCGAGTGTGAAAAAGAACTACCAGGAAACGGCCGTCTTCAATTTCTTGTTTTTAACGGCTATCTTATTCGGCGTAAACTTTATTCTCATGGTTTTATCAATGAAGGATTTGGTTCTCAGCGCGTTTGTTTCAGGGTTGCTTGCCGCGCTTCCGTATTTTTTCCTGAGAGTCCGTTTAACAGCAATCCGCAGCAGAACTTCGCTTCTGTTTCTCAGTTATTTCCCCGTTATTTTGCAAAATTACCAAAGCAGCAACAAGGACCTCTACTTCGCTTTGGCCGAGTCAATTCCGCAAATCAAAAACAGTGAAATGCAGCGTGTGTACATGAAATTGTTGAATGCGTTGCAGTTGAAAAGAACCCGGGCGGAATTTGAAGAAAGTGTTCGCATCTTCGTCTATTCGATTAACTCTACATTTGCCAAGCGATTTGGGAAGCTGGTGATTCGGGCCCACCTTGAAAGAGCCGATGTCAGCGAGTCCTTTTCCCAATTGGATGCCGATATCCGCAAGCGAAAATCAGACATGCAATCGGAGAAAACGAAAAACTTTGACACTGTGAACTTAGGTTTTTTGCCGATTGCGACCATTCCATTTGCCTTCTATTTTGCCCATTCTCTTTCTGGAGTCCTTGATTTCTGGTATTTCTTTCAACAGAAAACCAATTTGACGCTCTTTGTCATCACTGTCGTTGGGGGCATCTTATGTGTTTCCACGTCGTTCCTGCTGCGCAAACCGAAGGCAGATCTTTAGTTACGGAGGTGAACATGGAACAGATTTTGACGTTTCACTTTTTCTTGCAAGCGGTTGAATATCTTGTGTATTTTGCGATCGTTTGGACGGCGGCTTACCAACTGTATGCGGCATTAACAACAAAGCAGGAGCGTAAATCCCATCGCACTCGGGTACAAAAGGAATTCGAGGAGCGCCGTGAGAAAATGGTCGAGAAATCTTCAGCAACGACGCTGGCCGAAAAGTTTGAGGAAGCCGGAAATCCTTTAAGTTTAACGGCGTTAAAGTTTTATGTGATACGTTATCTCGTGTTTACGGCCGTTTTGCTTTATTACGTTGTCATTCCGCTCATAACCGAAGGGACATTCAGTCTTTCTTTGTTAACGGTGATCGTTCTCTTGTTCGTTGCGACAAGTCCGCGTCTGAGTATTTCGTTGACGCACCTGGGACTCAACAAAGTGATCGCATTTTACGATCGCAAGAAACATATCGAACTGTTCACCCTCTTCGACATGTTGAAAGCGGAACTGAAGAGTCTTGGCAGCGGCCAGCATGTCAACGTCTATCACCTGTTGCATGAGGCCTTGCCTTATTTTGAATTCATTAACGGAGGCATTACGAGTTTTTTGCGATTTTGGCGAACGGATCCTGAGAAAGCGCGGGAAGCGTTCGTGAAAAATATAGGAGGTGGTCACGCAGAACAGTTGGCGAGTATTTTGTTCAAGTTGGACGAGACTTCGAAAAACTATGCGATCGAAGTGATTGACGGCGCATCCAAAGTTTTCTCAACTGACTATTTCGAATCGATGAACCGTCGATCCGAAGGGAAATCGATCACGTTCAACGTCTTGTTTTTCGGCGTCAACATCCTCACGTTGCTCTGGCTCATTATCATGGTCGTTTCAATGTTTTCCAGTACATTCGAAAATGTAAATTTAGGAGGTATTCCAAAATGAAAGAAGCGATTAACAACTGGTTGATGGTCGGGATTGGGGTTTTGATAATTGGATTGTTGATTTTTGGGACTTTGTACAATTCGGTTAAAGATAAAGCCGATGATATGAACAGTGAAGTAACGGGAACTAGCTTGCCGGAGACGAGTAACTAGGAATTCATGGGAGTCATTGACTTTCCATTGTCAAGGGCTCCCGGATTTTGGAGGGATATGATGAGACCGGCGTTGTTCGAATGGCTGCTCATTCCATTCATTTTATGGGGAATGTTTCAAGGGTTGTTGTATTTTCATGCCAATCAAGTGCACCTTGCACTGAATCTTGCCACTTATGAAGGCGCCAAAGAAGCAGCACTTCAAGGGAAATATACCGATGACATATACGGTGCAATGAAGCAGTATCTTGTGGATCAATTTCACTACGATCCGGAGAAGATTGAAATTGAAGGGACCCGCACCGTACAACCTCGTGGGGAGTATTTAACGGTGAAAATTACGGTTCCGAGACCGAGAATCGCCGTATTACCCATGTTTGAATTTGGTTCTTCCAGTGGTGTCATCGTCGAGGAAAAACAAATCATGAGTGAATATATAGCTCCGACCAATTGAGGCGATTTCGATGAGAGAAACGATAAGAGTTTGGGCAATCTCGACACTAATGATATTCGCTATGGTGTGGCAGATGAACACGATTGCCGATGCCGATGCGAGTAAATATTTAAAAGAAGATCTCGAAATTGCCGTCCATGATGCTGCGATGTGTATTGACTACAGGAAATTGGCAGAAGGAATCATCATTTTCGATAAAAAGCGAGCGAAACAGGCGTTTTTGGACAGCCTTGCCGCCAATTCCCATATGAAACCCGTCCATGCGAGCAGCTTGGACATGCATCCGAAACCGGGGAGTTTTTTTCAAGATGCGTTCAAGGTCGTCACTTTTGACATAATTGATGATTCTCATCCGGATGTGGATGGTTTTCCCTATTCTTATCACCATCCTTTATATGACATGGACATTGTATACGATGGACCTACCATTGTTGCTGTCGTCGAAACCTACGGTCCGCGTTATTTCTCCGGAGAGAAATCCGTCATCCGTCGTGCCGCTTCTTATTCTTATCAATTTGGAAGCGGGGAATAAATGTTTTTCGGGAAAAGGCTTTCGTTTCCCTCGTTTTACTTGTCATGAGAATCCGGATATGGGGGTGTGGGACTTTGGAAGCGTACAATTATGTGTTGATTTTGTTGCTGCTAATCGCATTATGGTGGGACATTAGATTTAAAAGAATTCCGAATTGGTTGACCGTTAGTGGGACGGCGGCGGGATTCCTGTATCATTTCATCTTTGACGGTCTCGATGGGGTGGTCTTCTCGAGTATCGGAATGGTTGCTGCTGGGGGAACTTTTCTCTTTCTCTATATATTTCGGGCAATCGGCGCAGGTGATGTTAAGTTGTTTGCGGCCATTGGAGCCATTGCAGGGGTCCAGTTTGTTTTCTATCTCATGATGTATTCTATTCTATACGCCGGAATCATTGCACTTGTCATTTTATTGTTCACGCGTACATTTTTAAAAAAGATGGCCCTAGCTGTTATTCACTTGTTGTCGACATGGAATTCCCGAGACATATCGGTTTTGGAAACGTATCAAAAACAGGAAAGTACGCGTTTTGCTTTCATGTATGCCGTCATTCCCGCCGTGGCAACGACGTACTATTATTTTTATTTCTAAATAAGGAGGTAGTAGTCCGATGCAATCGACCCTTTATGATTTAGCCTACGACTTCACCCAACAGAACGGTCATTTTCTTGTTTTTACCGGAACATCCAAGAAACCGCTGAGACCGGAAGATGTTGTGGAACTTCAGAAAAAAATGATTCAGTCTAATGATATTCCTCGAATGCTGCCTGTTCAGATTGAGGAAATCAATGGTCAAATTCGGCTGCGGTATGAGATGACATCGACAACAATGTTTCGGCCATTTATCCGGGGAAAGAAGCTGTCCATGGAAGACTATTATGAGGTGTTTCTCGGCATCGTTTCCGCGTTGGAGGAAAGTCGAGTTTATATGTTGAACAGCGAGAACCATTTGTTACAAGAAGACTTCATCTTTATTGGGAGAGATATTTATGATGTGCAGCTTGTCTATTTGCCGCTCGTAACCATCCCCGGCAAAAAGCCGGTGACGGAAGATCTCAAAAGCTTGTTGGTGAATACAGCAGGAGAAGTTGAGGGGTTGAACGGCGAGGCGTTCAAAGATATTTTGAACTATACGAAAGATGCCGGATTCCGTTTGAGCGGATTAAAGGAACTTCTGCTTAAACGGCGAAGAGATCACTCGCCGCGTGCGCATACGAACAGGCCAAACGTAGCCGAACCTGAGCCGATTTCCCCTCCTGTCCTCAATGAACCTCCGGAATTTGCTTCGGAACCGATAGAGAAAAGTGAGCAAGCCTTAATAAAAGATTTCGAGAATCCCCCTCAAATAGATTATTCCGAACGGTCCAATCGAAAAATCGAGCGGCCGGCATTTCGTTCGCGAGAGAAAATTTATTTGTTTGCATTCGTGCTCATCGGTCTCGCCATTATTTGGAAGGTCAATGAAATGTACTCGAATCCATACATGATTTACGCATGTGGAGGGATGAGCGCATTGATTGTGGGTGTTGCGGTTGTTTATTGGAAAATGGGCCGGTCGGGTGCAGAACGAGTACCGTCCCCCGGACCCGAAAAGGAAGTTGCCATTCAATCAAATGCACCTGTTGGCTTCAAGGAAATACCGGATGTTCCTGAACCGCTCCAAGGAACGGCTGTGCAGCAACAAGGTCCATTTTATAGAAAAGAATCTGTCGCGTCTTCGACGCTTTCAAATCAAAACGATGATTATTATAACCATTTGCAGCAAAATACGACCTTGCTTTCAGCGTCTGATGAGACGGTTATGCTGAACCATGGTTCGGATGCGGTCGAATCCGAAAACACAAATCCATACTTTGTTGTTGCACGTTCCGGATCGGAAGAAAAGATTGAAATTCATTCGGATGCTTTCGTCATTGGAAGAAGTGTTGATAACACTCAATATGTTGAGGATTCCGCCGGGGTTTCAAGGTTGCATTTGGAAGTGGTCAAGTCTGATGAAGGCTGCGTCGTTAAGGATCTTGGGTCGCGCAACGGAAGCCGGTTGAACGGGCAATCTCTCGTTCCTTACAAACTGTATGAGTTGAACGAAGGTGATGAACTTGAGCTCGGTCAAGTAACCTATTTGTTCCGGGCGGCGAAGGGCTTATGAAAATCCATCAAGGTCAGTGGAATATCGGATTGGCGAGCGACTGCGGCCCTTTGAAAACGAGCAATGAAGACTTCGGTTGGTTCAAAATTACCCACAATGAAGCTGGGGAGGAAGCGGTTCTCGCCATTGTGGCTGACGGTATGGGAGGGTATCAAGCAGGGGATGTCGCAAGCAGGCTTGCCGTTAAGATGATCGCCTCGTGGTGGGAGCAGCAAATCCTTCATTATTTGGATCAAAAGGAACCGTTTCAAAAGCTGTATCATGAATTAAACAAGCGATTCATTGAAATCAACGAGGAATTGCTACGTGTCGGAGTTTACAGAGAAATTCAATTGGGGACGACCCTTTCCGTGATCGTGCTTATTCATGGTCGTTACGTGATTGCTCATGTCGGTGACAGCAGGATTTATCAAGGGACGCGCTCCCGTTTCTTCGTCAAAGAAAATGATGGAACCGAAACACTCCATGAAGGCAGCCGCCTGCAACAATTAACGGAAGATCACTCATGGGTGCAGACGCAAGTTCAACTCGGCCGATTTACAAAGGAAGAGGCACGGAATCATGGAAAACGGAATGTGCTCATCCAATGCCTAGGTATCAAAAAAGACGTCACGCCTTTTCAAACGACCGGTCGTTTTCAGGAGAATGATTTATTTTTGCTTTGCAGCGACGGATTTCATTCATTATTTTCGGACAGGGAGATTGGTCATTTGTTGAACGATGCTCACAAGAAACACGACAGTTTAGAACAGGTAAGCGGTTATCTTGTGCATCTCGCCGAGCGTTCCGGAGCCATCGATAATATTACAGTCTTGCTTTTGCAAGGCATGGCAACACAAAAACGCTCATCGGCTCTTCATAAATTGAAATATTGGATCACACGGCCATAACTAAACATTCAGGAGATGATCCTGGTGGTACAGACGCGTTTAAAGTATGAAGACACGTTAATGAATCGATATCGTATCGTTGCTTTGCTCGGTGCCGGAGGCATGTCGACCGTATATTTAGCGAAAGATTTACGAGCGAACGGCCGGTTATATGCGGTGAAAGAGTCACGAATGGACCCGCGCTGGTCCAAACAGCTGCTCATCGAAGCCAAATTCCTCGGAGATTTAGATCACCTCTATCTTCCCCGCATTGCTGACCTATTTTTATCCAGAGATCAACACTATTTTTACATGGTTCAAGACTATATTTCCGGTGTAACTTTAAAGCAGCTTTTCGCCCAAAGCGAAGGATATTTGCCGGTCGAAAAGGTCCTTAAATATGCGCTGCAAACGTGTGAAGTACTTCAGTATTTGCACAATCAGCAAATTGTTTATAAAGATTTGAAACCAGCGAATCTCATGATTGACGACAAGGATGAAGTGAAGTTGATTGATTTCGGAATTTCTCATCAATTCGGCGATGGATCCATCAAAGGAACGTTAAAAATGGGAACCGTCGGCTTTGCGGCGCCGGAACAATTTCAGAGTCCTCAGGCCGACCCTAGAACCGATCTGTTCTCGCTCGGTGCGATGATGTATTTTTTGTTAACGGGCGGCAATCACGTCTACACCACGGAGGCATTTTTGTTGGACGAAAACCGCGAAGTTCCGCGGAAACTCTCGAAAGTGATTCGATCCATGGTGCAGATCGACCCTAAGGAACGTCCGGCTTCTGTGAGGGAGGTTTTTCCTCACTTTGAGAAGCTCTACAAGCGGCTTACGAAGCGAAGGTTCTTTATTCGGTGATCGAGTTTGTTGCCTAGGAGTGAAAAAGAATGTTCCATTTGCCTATGGTTTTCTTGAGATGGCATTGCGTTAAGGGGGTGTAATTGATGTTGAAAAAAATAATCGGGCTCGTATTGGTGTTTTTCATTCTTTTTACGAGCATTCCCATGGAAGTGGTTGCGGATCAGCCGAACCGTCAATCTGGAACGGGGACTTACTCAACAAACTCAAGCGGGTATTATAAAACGATTGGATACAGTCTTATGTTTGGAGGGTATACGACATCGGTTAGTATTCGTGATGCCGCCGTTTTGGTAAACAAAGAGACTTCTTCCCCTATGTTTAAAAAAGGTTTTTCGGTCGAAGTCCTCCCGGGCAAACGAAGAGAGGCTAGAGGGTCTCTGTATGTTTTGAGATGGGACGGCGTTAAAGTTTGGTATAACTACGCAATATTAATTAACCCGGCCCATTTTAATAAACATGATTTAGTCAGAGGTCGTTCATTTCTTGACAATCTTTATCTTGAATCGAATAGTAAGGATTCGGTCTTATCTGCCAAATTATTAAAGGGCGGTGAAGCATGGATCAATGCGATCATCAGCGGAGAACCGCACGGATCCTATCACTCAAAAATGTATGTGCGCCGTTTATGGACCCAGGGGGCCGGGAATTATTCAGTTCCATCACGGACGTATACCACCGATAAGATTATTAATGCCTTTCATTGGTCCTCTTATACGAAGAGAGTTCTTCGGAAGAAATTTGATAATCACTTTATCTTTCCCCCGATTCTTGAAGTGGACGACGGTCCTCCCACCCATGTTTCACACAAACTAACAAATGCTCAATATAGGGACGGGAATGATTATTGGGTACAACCCTATCATCATGTATACATTACTTTTCGGCAGCATGATGATGTCGGGAATAAATACAGTTATTTGCGTCTTACCGGCCGTTCAGCAGATCCGCATTCAAGACATGATTTCACGAGGTCAAGTTCGAATCTGTTTAACTGGAATGAAACAAGCCGGGTAAGTATCGATTCGGCGACTCGCTTAGAGAATACGAAATATGGACGTGTTCGCTGGAGGGTAACGCCCAAGCGGCATGGGGAAAGTTATAACATTCGTTACTATCATACCGATTTAAGCGGAAAAACGATCGGTTACAACGACACTTATATGGACTTAAGAGTCGATGGTGTTGCTCCAAAACATAGTTCCGACGGCATCTATCATTATCGATTTAGAAACGGAAGAAATTATTGGGTACGACCTTATGATCACGTTTATATACGTTTACGACAGTATGACCCCGATTCAGGGAACATCTACCAATATCTTAGGCTTGTGGGCGAAGGGCAGGATGTTCGATCGCTTCATCGATTTGACAGAGTTTCCACTTACAATCATCAATTTCTCACCAGCTCCCGAATCGAGATTGATTCAGCACACAGGGAAGAAAATAGTCGTTATGGGACCGTGAAGTGGGGCGTCGTTCCGAAAAAAAGCGGGGACAGTTACAACATTGAATATTATTACGTCGATCGCGTAAAAAATCACCGCGGCTATATAGATACGGGAAAGAATCTCCGTGTCGACGGCTCCGATCCTTGGATTTCGACAAGTCCGAATCAAAGTGGATGGAAAAACACCACTCTCTATGTTCGAGTAGGTGTTGGCGATTCGCTGTCAGGTGTTAAACGCTTTAGGTATCGAGTGCAGCATGGTTCGAGATGGTCTTCTTACAGCGGGTGGATTTACGGAACGAAAAAAACGATAGCCATTGATAAACAAGGACGAAACCGCATTCACATTCAAGCGATGGATAATGTAGGGCATATCAGCAACCGATATTCCGGTTACTATTATGTTGATAAAACCGATCCCGTTGTTTCGTTCAGCCCTTATCGTCACGGGTGGACAAAGTCTGACATATACGTTGGTGTGAAAGTGGGGGATTCCCGCTCGGGCGTTAGACGCTTCAGGTATCGAATCCAACATGGGAACACGTGGGGTTCTTACAGCAACTGGATTTACGGAACGAGAAAAACGATAAGATTGTCACGAGAAGGACGAAACCGCATTCATGTTCAAGCAGAGGACAAAGCCGGCAATATTCGGGATGCTTATTCAGGGTATTCTTATATTGATAAAACCCCGCCAAACGTGAAATTCAGTCCTAAGAGTAAAGGATGGACAGCCGGAAGCCTTTCTGTCGACATGACTAGCGCAGACCCATTGTCAGGGGTCAAACGGTTTCGATATCGAACCTATAATGACGGGATTTGGACTTCCTTTAGTGGTTGGATATACGGGAATCGACGCACCTTTACGCTTTCAAATCCGCACAAGAACCGTATTTATGTTCAGGTTGAAGACAAAGCCGGTAATGTTAGAAATGCTTATTCAGGAAATTACTTGATTAACAATCCACCGTCAGCTGAATTCGAAATAGACAAAACGAACTATTACATTGGAGATTCGATCAAAGTGACCGGCACAGCAAGCGATCCAGACGACGACCCTCTAACTTACAAGTATTTGGTTACGGCACCGGATGGAAGTACGTCCACGTATTCAACGAAAAACTTTTCGTATAAAACCGACCAAACAGGACTGTATGCGATCAAGCAGACAGTAACGGACAACCATGGGTTTTCTGACACTGCTCGACTGAAGGTGATGGTCAATCAACTGGCGATAACAGGACATGTAAAACATACGCCCGCTTGGTTGCAAACACATGAATCGTTCGGACACAGCAGAAATTTCTTTTATTCGGGAGAAAGGTTTGAATTAGAGGCACAAATTACTTCATATCCCGTTAAAAATAATGTGAAAGTTGACCTCGAAGGAACCACCGTAACCGGCAGCGAACGGATCGTTAGAACCGAATTGAGTTCAATTACAAGTACAAGTTGGACAGGTAGTTTGTTTGATGCCTCGATGACGGATCCCGCCACAAGACTCGCAAACGGTTTCGTTACCTTTACCTTCACAGTCGAATATCAAAACGGAACAGTCCGGACAGATGTTGTACCAGTAAAAATCATCGGTTCGGTTTACGATGCATTTACATTTCATCGATCGTATTAGAAGCGGCAGAAGGTGTTAAAGACAAAGAAGCAGCAACCACTTTGCACGCCAATGCAACCAAATTTTCGTGCGGTTCGCTTCTTTGTTACTTCCACGGTTGCCGTTTCTTCTTCAAGTTGTCCTTAGCGGAAATCTGTGGTAAAGTTAAGATTACGTGAGGAATTTGGCCGGGAGGTGTGTCATCCATGTGGCATACGATCTTTACGATCTTGCTTATTGCTGTTTCGATCGGTATTATCATCGTGGTTTTGTTGCAATCCGGAAGAAGCGCGGGTTTATCGGGCGCGATTACAGGCGGTGCGGAGCAGTTGTTCGGGAAGAAGAAGGCTCGCGGCATCGAAGCCGGACTTACCCGAATCACCGTTGTCTTGGCGATCTTGTTCTTCCTGCTCGCCATCGGCGTTGCCTACTTTGTTTAATATCAACAAAGCGTAAACGAAACAGCAGGCGGATCCGCTCCGTTTGTTGTTTTTTTATGCGAGTCTATTCGATAGGAGACCTAGAGATTCTTCAAATGTACCTTCGTACGCCCCACCCGCGTCCATCCAATGATCATTCAACACTGTCAATTCGACGGAGTGTTGTTTGTTCTGTCGCCGGGGTTGCTGCCGGACACAACGAATCGCACGAAGGTACTCGGTCCAATCGAACATTTCCGAGTAGGGACTTTTTTAAGCGGAGACCTTCGAATACAACCGTGCTCGATCTAGAGAACAATAGATAACATCTTATGCGCAAGCGGCAATTCGCGAGGAATGCACGTTTGCGTAAGTGTGAACAGGGAAAGATAGGAGGAGTACCATCATGAAAATCGTACCACCGAAACCATTTACGTTTGAAGGCGGAAAACGAGCGGTCTTGCTGCTGCACGGGTTCACTGGAAACACAGCAGACGTGCGGATGCTCGGCCGTTATTTGGAGGATAAAGGTTACACGTGTCATGCGCCGCTGTATAAAGGACATGGCGTGCCTCCGGAAGAACTGCTGGATACCGGGCCGGAAGATTGGTGGCAAGACGTCGTCGACGGCTATCGTCATTTGAAGGACAAGGGCCATGAGGAAATTGCCGTCTGCGGGTTGTCGCTCGGGGGAGTATTTTCCTTGAAAGTCGGCTACACTTTTCCTGTAATGGGAGTCGTTCCGATGTGCGCCCCTGCGACCGGCAAAGACGAGGGCACACTGTATGAAGGCGTATTGAAGTACGCGAAAGAATATAAGCAGTACGAGGGCAAATCGAAAGAACAAGTGGATGAAGAAATGGAGAAGTTTAAGCAGAAACCGATGCATACGTTAAAAAATCTTGGCCGCTTGAACGATGAAGTATACGACCGCCTTGGTGAAATTGAAGCGCCGGTGTTCGTCGTGCAAGCTCGCAAGGACGAAATGATCGATCCGAAAAGTGCGGAGATGATTTACGACAAAGTCGAAACAGAAGACAAAACGATCAAATGGTATGAAGATGCAACGCATGTGATCACGCTGAGCAAGGAAAAAGAACAATTGCACCGAGACATTCATGACTTTCTCGAACGTCTCGATTGGTCGGCGGAATAACGCCAGGTGTGGATACGTGCAGAAAGGAGGAGAAATATGAACCTAGCAACCAAAGAAACCATTCTCGCATACATGCGGGATGAAGCAAGCAAGCCGATGAAACTCGAAGAACTTAAAGAGGTATTCGACTCGGAAGATGCCGACGGATACAAAGCACTGGTCAAAACGTTGAATGCCATGGAGCATCAAGGCTTGATCGTTCGGACGCGAAGCAACCGGTACGGAGTTCCGGAGAAAATGAATCTCGTAAGAGGGACCGTCCAAGGGCATGCGAAAGGGTTCGCTTTTATTATCCCGGACAAGGAAGGGCAGGATGACATTTATGTCGGGCCGACCGACTTGAATGGAGCCATGAATGCGGATAAAGTGCTTGTCAGGCTTTCGCCGGGTTCGCAAAAATCACGGCCGGAAGGTACGGTCGTCAGGATCATCGAGCGCGGTGTAAAGGAAGTCGTGGGCACGTACATGGACAGCCGGCATTTTGGCTTCGTCCGCGCGGACGACAAGCGGATCGGCAATGACATTTTCATCCCAAAAGGCGGGGTGAACGGCGCCGCCGAAGGGCACAAAGTCGTTGTCAAGATCATTAAATATCCCGAGGGGAAAATGAGCGCCGAAGGTGAAATCGTACAGATTCTCGGGCATAAGAACGATCCGGGCGTGGACATTCTTTCGATTATTTATAAAAATGGCTTGCCGACCGCATTCCCCGAAGAAGTGATGGCGGAGGCGGCTCAAGTTCCGGATGAGATTGGACCTGGGGAGATTGAGGGCCGCCGGGATTTGCGCAATGAAACGATCGTTACGATTGACGGCGCGGATGCGAAGGATCTCGATGATGCGGTACACGTCGTGAAGCTGCCGAACGGCAACTACCAGCTCGGCGTTCATATCGCGGATGTTAGTCATTATGTGAAGGAAGGTTCGGAGATCGACAAGGAAGCTTATGAGCGCGGGACGAGCGCTTATTTGGTCGACCGTGTCATTCCGATGATTCCGCATCGCTTGTCGAACGGCATTTGCAGCTTGAATCCGCAAGTCGATCGGCTGACGTTGACGTGCGACATGGAAATCGATCCGCAAGGCGACGTCGTCCAGCACGAGATTTATCCGAGCGTGATCCGGACAATGGAACGGATGACGTATGAAAATGTCCGTAAAATCATTCAAAGAGAAGATGAGGCGGTAACGGAACGTTACGGCGATCTGATCGGCTTTTTTGATACGATGGCAGAACTGGCGCAAATTTTAACGAAGAAACGGAAACAGCGCGGGGCTATTGATTTCGATTTTACCGAAGCGAAAGTCGTCATAAACGAAGAGGGAAAACCTTCTGATGTCGTTATTCGCGAGCGTTCCGTGGCGGAACGCTTGATCGAGGAGTTCATGTTGATCGCCAACGAAACGGTTGCCGAACATTTCCATTGGATGGAGCTTCCGTTCATTTATCGGATTCACGAGGAACCGGATCCGGATAAGCTGCAAAAATTCTTCGAGTTCATCACGAATTTTGGGTATGTCGTAAGAGGAAGTGCGGACTCGGTCCATCCGCGGGCCCTCCAAGATTTGCTCGAGAAAGTTGACGGCGAACCGGAGGAAGCGGTTATCAGCAAGATCATGCTTCGTTCGATGCAGCAGGCGAAATACCATCATGAAAGCCTGGGCCATTTCGGTCTCTCGACCGATTTTTATACCCATTTTACGTCACCGATCCGTCGTTACCCGGATTTGATCGTTCATCGCTTGATCCGGACGTATTTGATCGAGCAAAAAGTGGATGCGAAAACGCGGAACCATTGGAAGAAAGAGCTTCCGGAAATTGCAAAACATACGTCGGAAATGGAACGCCGCGCGGTTGATGCGGAACGGGAAACGGATGATTTGAAGAAAGCCGAGTACATGGAAGACAAGATTGGCGAAGAATTCGAGGGCATCATCAGCGGTGTTACGAATTTCGGCTTGTTCGTCGAATTGCCGAACACGATCGAAGGGCTTGTGCACATCAGCTACTTGACCGACGATTATTACGCTTACAATGAGGGCCAATACGCGCTCATCGGTGAACGGACAGGCAACGTCTTCCGCATCGGCGATGACGTAAATGTTCGCGTCATCAACGTGAACCTTGAGGAACGGTCGATTGATTTCGAACTCGTCGATATGAAGCCGAAGAAACGCAACAAGAAAGCGCGCCCGACCGTGATTCAAGGCGGAAAAGGAAAGAAGAAAAACGGCAAGAACGGACGTGGCATGAAAAAGTTCGATCCGCGAAAAAAAGCACCGAAAATGAAGGCCGCGGCTGTGAAGAAAGGAAGAAAGCCGAAGAAGCGCCGTTGAACGGCGACGGCCGAGTTGCTATAATAAAGCTTGCAGCTTTCCACGGGAGGGGGGGGAACGTGATGGCGAGAAGCGAAGGGAAAGTCGTAGCGCAAAATAAAAAAGCGCGGCACGATTATTTTATTGAAGATACGTATGAAGCGGGTATCGTCCTGCAAGGGACGGAGATCAAGTCGATTCGCAAAGGAAGCATCAACTTGAGAGATTGTTACGCGCGAATCAAAGACGGCGAAGCTTATGTCGTGAATATGCATATCAGCCCGTATGAGCAAGGGAATCGCTACAATCACGACCCCGTTCGAACACGTAAACTGCTGTTGCATCGCAAACAGATTGATAAGCTGATCGGCGTGACAAAGGAGCAAGGGTATTCCTTGATCCCGCTGAAAGTGTACATCAAGAACGGATTCGCCAAAGTGTTGATTGGCGTCGCAAAAGGGAAGAAGAACTACGACAAACGAGAAACATTGAAGAGAAAGTCGGCACAGCGCGAAGTGCAGCGAGCTTTGCGCGAAAGGCAGAAAATGTAAAGCGGTTGAAAACTGCGCTGTGCATGTTATAATGGAAGTAGTTGAATACGCTGTTTTTCCTTAACGTCTAGGAGGAAAAGTCGGCTTGCATGAATTCCGGTATCCGACCTCCGACCTCTGTTTTCTGATACGGGGACGTTTTGGATTCGACAGGGACAGTTTGAGCTTTAGTGGCGAGCCGAGATTGGCGCACTCGTTAAACGGGCCTACTTTTCCAATAACTGGAAAAACTAATCAACAACCTGCATTAGCAGCTGCGTAAGCAGCCTAATGCGTCCCTCCCTCCATCGCCCATGTGGTAGGATCAGGGACTCACTCTAAGTGGGCTACGCCTTTGGTTTCGCCGTCTGAGGAACCGGGAAGAGATCAATCAGACTAGCTGTCATAAAGCCTGTTGGCAGGCCGAGTGGCAAGCGAAATGCTAATATGCCGACTACGCTCGTAGAAGCTGAAGTGTCGATGTCTCTGGACG
>DASSOY010000041.1 GCA_035700025.1 Bacillales bacterium
CTGTACGGTTTAACGGCATTTAAAAGAGGAATCGCGTTTTTCTCTGACCGGGGACACCCGATACCTGAATAATGGAGGAAACTTTAACACGTACCCCCCAAAGCATCTGGATGCTTTGGGGGGGTTTGTATGCGCAAATAACGGGAATTTGTCCAAGAAAATGGAAATTGGGTGAGTTTCGATTTGAAATTCAACGGTCTAAAGGCTCATTTTTTCGAATAAAATATGGACAAAGGAAAAATATTTCGATAATATTTATATTGATGCGAAAATTATTTTCTTTTGTCGAAATGGTTTTCCGAAAAATGTTGCCAAGGGAGGTGAGGACGAATGAATGAAAACGTCATCATTGGCGTTGATATCGGAACAACGAGCACGAAAACGATGGCTTTCGACGCGGAAGGACGCATTCTGGCGCAAAGCTCGCAAGACTATTCGCTGTATACGGAATCGGATGGACATGTTGAACAAGATCCTGAAGAAATTTTCCGAGCGGTCGAGGGAACGATTGCCGACGTTGCCGAAAAGGTGAAGGATCGGAACGGAACGGTTGAGGGCATTTCCTTCAGTGCAGCCATGCATAGTTTGATCGCCGTAGACGAAAACGGGAATCCGCTGACAAGGTCGATCACATGGGCCGACCAGCGTTCAAGTCGGGAAGCAGAGCAGTTGAAAGCGTCATCGAAAGGTCAGGAAATTTACAAACGCACCGGGACGCCGATTCATCCGATGTCCCCGTTAACGAAACTGATCTGGTTCGATAAAAACGAACCTGAACTGAAAGCGGCTGCCGCAAAATGGATCTCGATCAAAGAATACTTGTTTTACAAATGGTTCGGAGAATTCATCGTCGATCATTCGATAGCTTCGGCAACCGGGTTATTTCATCTTCGCCGATTAGATTGGGACGACGAGGCACTCCATTTGGCCGGCATTCGCAGAGGACAGTTGTCGAAGCCGGTATCAACGCAGTTTTCGATCGGTGGATTGTCCGATCGCAAAGCGAAACAGCTCGGGATTGATCCGCAAACGCCGTTCATCATCGGGGCAAGCGACGGGGTTTTGGCAAATCTCGGTGTCGGCGCAATTAAGCCGGGCTCCATTGCGTGTTCGATCGGCACAAGCGGAGCGGTGCGTACGGTCGTGCCGGAACCGTCGACCGATCGGGAAGGACGCACGTTTTGTTACGCCTTGACGGAAAACCACTGGGTCGTCGGCGGACCAATCAATAACGGCGGCATCGCTTTCCGGTGGTTGCGTGACAACGTTTTCGACGACTTGGCGGAAACGGTTTCCGATCCATATGAATATTTGACGAAACAAGCGGAGACGATCCACCCTGGGGCCGACGGTTTGTTGTTTTTACCTTACTTGACCGGCGAACGGGCACCGTTTTGGAATGCTGACACGAAAGCGGTTTTTTTCGGATTGACGTTGAATCATAATCGCAATCATATGATCCGAGCCGTTCTCGAAGGCGTTCTCTATCAACTGGACATGGTGGTAGCGGCATTGAAAACCGCTGATGTCGAACCAATGGAATTCCGAGCGACCGGTGGATTTACAAAATCGCGGGCGTGGCGGCAAATGATGGCAGACATTTTCGCCGCCGATATTTTCGTGCCCGCGAGCAACAGCAGTGCTTGCTTTGGAGCGGCAATGCTGGCGATGAAAGCGCTGCATTGGATCGATGATTTTTCCACCGCGGTTGCCAAGGTGCAGTTGCAACATCGGCATGTTCCGATTGTCGAAAACGTGAAAATCTACGAATCTTACAAACCGATTTTTCATCGGTTAGCGGAATCGCTGCAGCCCGAGTTTTCGGCGCTGTCCGAGTTAACGAAAAAACGAAAGTAGAAGTAAGCGTAGTTCAACGATGCAAATGACAGTCGTGTGGAACGACGGTCGAAGTGTCGTTCATGTCATCTATTTTATTAAGGAGGGAAAGTAATGTCTGGAGGTTGGCTTGTTTTAATTGCGGCTTTAGGCGTCTTGTTCTTGTTGTTTCTCGTCATGAAAACGAAGCTGCAAGCTTTTATCGCATTGATCGTTGTCAGTTATTTGGTTGGAATTTTTTCCGGACTGGATCTTGCAGACATCATTAAGGCTGTTCAAGCTGGCATGGGAGGAACGGTTGGCGAAATTGCGGTCATCATCGGTATGGGTGCGATGTTCGGAGAAATTTTGAAAGTGTCCGGAGGAGCCGAGCGGCTCGCTTTATACTTAACGAAAAAGTTTGGGGAAAGTCGCGTACATTGGGCACTTGCGCTTACCGGTTTCATCATTTCGATTCCGGTATTTCTTGATGTAGCTTTTGTTATTTTGGTTCCGATTTTATACAGTATGGCTAGACGAACAAAAAAATCTTTGCTCTTTTTCGGAATTCCGTTGCTTGCCGGCCTTGCGGTCACGCACAGTTTCGTACCCCCGACCCCTGGACCGATCGCAACGGCCGCTCTTGTTCACGCCAATATCGGTTGGGTCATCCTGTTCGGTCTGATCGCCGGTATTCCGGCTACGATTTTGGCTGGTCCGGTTTTCGGGAAATACATCGCCGGTAAAATCCACGTCAAAGTTCCGGAATACATGATCAGTGAAACGGAAGAAATCGATGACAGCAAAGAATTGCCGAATTTTTGGACGATTGCTTCTTTAATCATCTTACCGCTCGCGTTAATCTTGTTAAACACGCTTTCGGCAGCGACGTTGCCTGAAGGCAATGGATTGCGGGCGATCTTGACATTCATAGGGAATCCGTTTGTCGCTTTAACGATCACAACGTTATTGACGCTCTGGGTATTAGGAACGAAACGCGGATACTCGAAAGACGAATTGCAGGAAATCTGCACGAAGGCGCTCGAGCCTGCGGGCATCATCATTTTGATCACCGGTGCCGGTGGTGTTTTCGGTCAAGTTCTCGTCGAAACAGGTGTCGGCGATGTTTTGGCGAACGCGATGAAAGATGCTCATATGCCGCTGATCATTTTCGCATTCTTGATTGCCGCAATCGTTCGGATTGCTCAAGGTTCCGCGACAGTTGCGATGATTACCGCGGGGAGTTTGGTTTCGCCGGTGATTGGTGCCTTTGACGTTTCCGGAGCCATGCTCGGTTTGCTCGTTATCGCGATTTCTTGCGGCGCGACGATCGCCTCTCATGTGAACGACTCCGGCTTTTGGCTTGTGAACCGATTCTTCGGCATGTCTGAGAAAGACACATTGAAATCTTGGACGGTCATGGAAACAATTATCGCACTTGTTGGATTTGCCGTTGTATTGTTGATCAGTCTGTTCATCTAATCGTCCAAATTCATCTAATCGACCTAAGGTTGGGAGACAAGGGAGGACCCTTGTCTTCCACTCACGTTTAGGAGGGGAGTCACCATGAACATCGGGTTAATCGGACTAGGAAAAATGGGTTTTAATCTCGGAGAACAGATGATGGAGAAGGGATATGAAGTTGCCGCCTGCGACATAAATAAAGAATCGGTCGATCGGTTTGCGGAAACCGGTGCGTTTGCCGCATATTCGTTGGCGGAGCTCGTCGACAACTTGCAACGTCCCCGAGTGATGTGGGTGATGGTTCCGGCGGGTAAGGTTACGAATGAGGTCATTCGTGAATTATCCGGTCTTTTGAAACCCGGGGATATCGTCATTGACGGCGGCAATACTCATTATAAAGAAACACTCAGTCATAACGAATTGTTGAGTAAAAAAGGGATTTATTTTTTTGATGCCGGAACAAGCGGAGGGACTTCCGGCGCAAGAGAAGGCGCTTGCTTTATGATCGGCGGGAACGAAAAAGTGTTTAAGGAAATTGAACCATTGTTTCGCGATTTGTCGGTGGAAAACGGCTACTTGTACACCGGGAGAGCCGGAAGCGGTCATTTTTTGAAAATGGTACACAACGGCATTGAATACGGCATGATGGCAGCCATCGGCGAAGGATTTGAAATTCTTGAAAAAAGTCCATTCGATTACGATTACAAAGAAGTAGCTCGCGTCTGGAACCATGGGTCGGTGATTCGCAGCTGG
>DASSOY010000042.1 GCA_035700025.1 Bacillales bacterium
GCGAATCATTGAATCGTCATCTGATAAAAATACAACCGATCCTTGTTTTTCACTGAAGAAGGCTGCTTGGCTTCTACTTTGCCTTGAAAAAGAATGCTTTTCGACTTGATGTCTGTGACCGTTAGTCTGGCGGATGATGCCTCTACATTAAAAGGATACAGAGTATAAACCTTGCCATCTTTAATGCTTACCATGAGTCTGCCGACAGAGTTCTTCTCGTTAGGAACTCGAATTTCCATCGCGTCTTGCCATTTTCTGCTTTTTAAATCAAAAGGAATAAGTTTGGTCCCTTGATCCTTTATGTCATTGAGGTATAGAAAACGGTCGTCAAATAACATATTCGGCAAGTGGTCCGCCTTTTCGGGCATGGGAACCTGATACTTTTCTTTCGTTGCCAGATCATACGCGATCAACGTATGGTCCACCTGCATTTTGTCTTCTGCTGTTGTTTTTCTATTAACCTTATCAAAAACGAGAATGTCATGGCGCTTTGTTGGACTGCATTCTTCGACTAAAGAAATGTATGAATGGTCACCCCCACTGTTTTGCAGAGCGGAAATCACCGTTTCATCGGAAAGCAATTGCGGTCCGGATATGGATACGGTATAAATATGAGCCACCGCGCCTTTTCCGGAATAGGTTACGGTAACAACTTTCAGCTGGCCGTTCACCCATTGCACATCTTCGACAATGATTGTGTGATTGGCAGCTTGATTGGGAATCGGCAGTTCGAAGGAGCGCGAACGTCCTTGTTCTTTATCCAAAACGTCTATGAAAAATTTGTAACCGTGCTGAGCAGAAGTTTTATTGATAGCGTTGACATAAATAAGATAGTGTTGATCCTCATAAAAGGAACGGAGAGCTTCACTTTTTCCGCGCATAAAGTCGCGATGTTCCTGAATAAACTCGCCAATCTTTGGAACATGTCCGCCGAACAAATGCATTAAAAACACTTCGTCCTCATAAGTGGTTCCCCTCGTTGTAATTTCCAATTCTCTTGATATCAGTCGCTGACTGTAGGATCCCTCAATAACAATCGAATCTGCCAAACGGGCGTCGCCTTCTTGTTTTTGAATCACAAATTCCGGCAAATCCTTGGCTGAAACGGCCGAAGAAAGATAAAACGTCCCAATGGCTGACACGGTCATTGCCGTGATTACCGCAATTTTCCAATACTTTTTCATCGTATCCCCCTTACACCCTGATACTTTTGTTTAAAATTCTTCGGCTCAACCATACCGAGCCAAACCATACAACGAGTCCGCTGAAAATCATTAAAGCCAACAACTCAAGATCGTAAAAATAGTTTTCGATAACGAGCGATTGCAACAGCAAGGGCGCAGCAAAAACAAGAACGGAAAGAGCGCAGTAGCCCGCTGCGATAAATATGCCTTTCAGCCGGTAACTTCTTTCCAACAAAATCGCCGTGAAGACAACCGACACCGCTATGACTCCAGCCCCATAGTAGAGAAAAAACGAAAGGATTCCATTAGGGATGAAACTCGAAGTGAAGTCTGTCCTGCTTATGATTTGTTCTACCGGCAACTCAATCAAGAGATCGTTCGGTATCATCCAGGACAACACTGCACTCTCCACCGGCAAAAGCATCAGTTGGAAAGAAACAAACCCGAAAGTTAATAATAAAATCGTTGTAAGTTTTGCAAGAAAGACATTGAGACGGTCGGTTGGAAGCATGAGCAAACGATAGATAAAGGTATTTTTCCCAAACCAGTCGCGATACCAAATCATGAATATGTAAAAAATGACGAAAGCCGCACAAAGAACTATTGGACCAAAAAACCACAAACTTTGTCCCACTTCGATCATACTCATCGGGCTGGATTCCGCAAGAAACTGAGTCTTTGTCATTAACTCTTCATGTAAAGCATGGTTCACTTTGGCCATATACCGGTTGGATTTAACCATCACACCCGTGACTTGGACAACAAGAATGAGCGCAAGCAATGCGAAAAACAGATTCGCAATCCGATTAAACTCAAAATTTACGAGCTTCAAGTAGCGCTTCATCTTTGCAGCACCTCCCTCATGACGTCGACGACCGATTTTCCTTCCGCTTCGCGAATCTCTTCGGCATTGAAGGTTTTTAAAACCGATCCTTCATCCAACATGACGACCTGATCGATCAGATGTTCAATGTCATGGATTTCATGCGTCGTAATGATCACGCCGCGGTCCTCAACCAAATGCGTCGTAAACACTTCAGCGATATGCTCACGGCTGAAAAGATCGATGCCCGAGAACGGTTCATCCATCAACAAGTACTCGACATCCAAGGCCAGACCGAGCAGCATGTTCACTTTCGCCGTATTTCCTTTCGACAAGCTGGAAATCCGGTCTTCTTTTTTTAACTTGAAAAACTCGAGCAATTCGTGTGCCCGCTGATCATTCCAGCAATCATAAAAGTCATCCATGAATGCCATCGCTTCGGAAATGCGCATGCGCGGCAACATCGTAATCGCATCCGGGATGAACGTAATTTTTTCATAGCTGTGCTTGCTGATCTTTTCGCCGTCGATCAAAATTTCACCGCGGTTGATCGGCGTCAGCCCCATGATTGCGTTCAGGATCGTCGTTTTTCCGACCCCGTTAATGCCGACGATGCACGTAATTTCGCCTTTGTCGGCCGTAAATGAAACGCCGCGAAGCACTTTTTTGAAACCAAACTTTTTCTCAACGTCTTTCACTTCAATCATGCGCCGCCCGCCTCCTTTTTCACCGAATCTTGTTCATATTTTTCTTTGACTAGCCCCAGAACGTCCTCAACTGGAACATCGATCGACTGAATCGAGCGAACAAAATCGTCCACCGCCCGTAAAATCAGTTCATTCCGGACCGCCTGAAGGATCTCTTCATCTTTCGTGATCTTGCTTGGGGAATTCCTTTCAGTATAAATCAAGCCTTCGTCCTCCATCTTCTTATAAGCCCGTTGGACCGTATTCGGGTTTATTTTTAATTGGGCGGCCAACTCCCGCCTCGACGGGATCTCTTGCCCCGGCTCCAGCATCCGAGCCGCGATTTGTTCTTTGAAAT
Source organism: Bacillales bacterium (assembly GCA_035700025.1). Lineage (NCBI taxonomy): Bacteria > Bacillati > Bacillota > Bacilli > Caryophanales > Caryophanales bacterium. The sequence continues at coordinate 3,052 of DASSOY010000042.1, forward strand.
GCTGAACCACTTGAACATAAATCGGATCCCGGTTATTCATTTGCATACTCATACATGGAGACAACTCCTTTCGAGTCAAGGGAACGGTGTATTAATCAACTAATACACTAATTGCAAAAAAATAGTGTATTAACTGCTTCACACACCTTTAATGTGTATTATACGGTTGATACACTTGCATTGTCAATAAAATTTTTTTGTCGCCCCAAAATCCACTCACCAGCGCTTCGGAGTGAACGGAAATTTTTATAAATAAGATTTACAATCTTCTACGATATATTCACCAGTGTCTTTAAAAAGTTGGCGTAACATCCATTAGGTTATAAAAATTATTGACTTGGAAGGAGATATGGTAAGATTTAAACGAAGGCAGACAACGAATGTGGGAGTCTAACAAATGAATGAAATTCCTTTGATCGTGGAAATCGATGAGAATGAAAAAGACGAGGCACAAATTTTTGTAGACGGCACCATTGACGGACAAGCTTATCGTTTCCTTTTGGATTCGGGTGCCGCAAGGACTACAGTTATCGCTGACGATCAATTATTGACGTACACTGCTATCGGAAAAGATGACACTACGGGTGCCTTTTCCAAAAACAAGGATGAGCTAATCCAAGTGAAAGAAGTCTCACTAGGTCCCATTTCAAAAAAAGACCTTGTGCTGGCTCGGACGACCGAAAACGTTCAACACAAGACGAACCTGCTCGGCATGGATTTTCTAAAAGACCATCGCTTACATTTTTACTTCGATCAAAATCGGATTGAGGTCGATGCGGATAATCAACCCAAAGAGACACTACCGTTAACACTTGGCAGTCGCTTCCACCCGTATGTCGATGTTGATTTCGGGAAAACAAGAGCGAAGGCTGTTTGGGACACTGGAGCCAGTATTACGGTTGTCGACATGAATTTAATCAAAAGCCACCCTCACTGTTTTCAAGAAATCGGTTCATCCACTGGCACCGATTCAACAGGCACTTCAATGGAAACTCCCATGTTTATCATGGATACTACTATGATTGGCAACAAGGAATTCCCACCCCATAAGGTTGCCGGCTTTGATTTGTCCCATATTAATGCCTCAACTGAAATTCCGATGCATATGATATTGGGATACAGCACCATAAGGAAAGCCAACTGGTATTTTGATGTCCCCGCAAGGAAGTGGGCTGTTTTAAAAAGGTTGTAGAGCATTGCCGCCATGGGAAAAATCAAGTGAAATAGGCGATACCAGCAAGATAAAGATTGAGCTTACTTTCTTCATTTTTTTACCTCACCCATCATAATTATTGATGTAAAATCTTTCAATTTCACCGGTGTGTTTTCCTGCTTTTTTTATAAAAAATAACTCCCTAGTCCATAACACTTCAGACAGGATGGCTGTCGATCGCATTTGCTTTTTACTTCGGCGTTGTGATGTCGATCGATAAAAAAGTAATCCTATTGCGGTATTTATTTACCACAATAGGATTCTTAACAACAAACCTTTATAACTCCCTACTCCACAGTAACGCTCTTCGCCAAGTTTCTTGGCTTATCGACGTCACAGTCGCGGTGGAGTGCAGCATAATAAGCGATCAGCTGCAGCGGGACAACCGAAACAAGCGGTGTCAAGTATTCATGGACGTGCGGAAGAACGATGCTGTCGCCTTCCTCTTCGAGATCGGAAAGGCTGATGACGCAAGGGTTGGCGCCGCGGGCGTGCACTTCTTTCACGTTGCCGCGAATGCTGCCGTTTACTTGCGGCTGCGTCGCGAGCGCGACGACCGGCGTGCCTTCTTCAATGAGCGCGATTGTACCGTGCTTCAGTTCGCCGCCGGCGAAGCCTTCGGCTTGAATGTAGGAAATCTCCTTCAGCTTCAAGGCGCCTTCAAGACAGACGTAGTAGTCGATGGCACGGCCGATGAAGAAGCAGTTGCGCGTCGTCGCCATGAAGTCGCGAGCGACTTGCTCCATTTCTTCTTTCTGGTCGATGAGCGCTTCCATCGCGTTGGCGACGATGCTTAGCTCCTTGATTGGATCGAAAGAGAGCTGCAAGCCTTTCGCAAGGGCGGTATCGACCGCCAAAATGGCCAACACGGCGATTTGCGCGGTATAGGCTTTCGTTGAGGCGACGGCGATTTCCGGACCGGCGTGCAAAAGCAATGTGTGGTCCGCTTCACGGGACAATGTTGAGCCGGCTACGTTTGTGATCGTCAAGGCTTTGTAGCCGCGTTGTTTCACTTGCACGAGGACGGAACGGCTGTCGGCCGTTTCGCCGCTTTGCGAGATGAAAACGAACAGCGGTTTCTCCGACAGAAGCGGCATGTTGTAAGAGAATTCGCTCGCGATGTGGGCCTCCACCGGAATGCCTGCCGTCTTTTCGATGAGCTGCTTGCCAATCAGACCGGCATGGTAGCTCGTGCCGCAGGCGATAATGTAAATCCGGTCGGTATCCCGCATCGCATCACGAACGTCTTGCGGAAGCTTCAAGCGGCCGTTCTCGTCTTGGTATTCGGAAATGAGACGGCGAATAACCGCTGGTTGCTCGTCGATTTCCTTCAACATGTAATGCGGATACGTGCCTTTTTCAATGTCGCCGGCATCCAATTCTGCCGTAAACGGCTCACGTTCGACTTTATCGCCGTTGAGTTTCTTGATCTCAATGCCGCCGCGCGTGACGTGAACAGACTCTTGATCCATCAGCTCAACGAACCGATCCGTCACTTGAAGCATCGCCATCGCGTCGCTTGCCACGACATTTTCGCCGTCGCCAACGCCGACAAGCAATGGGCTTTTATTTTTTCCAACGAAAATCGATTCGTTGTCTTCGCGGTCCAACAAAGCCAAAGCATAGGAGCCTTCAAGCAACGACAGCGTTTTCCGAAAAGCTTGGTCGGTGCTCATGCCGTCGTTCGAAAACTTCTCGATGAGCTGCACGATCACTTCCGTATCCGTTTCACTCTCAAGCTCGACATGGGCTAAATATTCCCGTTTCAGGCGCACATAGTTTTCGATTACGCCGTTGTGAACGAGTGTAAATCGCTTGGTCGTACTTTGATGAGGGTGGGCGTTTTCTTTGCTTGGCGCACCGTGTGTCGCCCACCGCGTATGGCCGATGCCCATGCTCGCGGCAGCTCGGTCGTCGACAATTGCCCTTACCGCCGCGATCCTCCCTTTCTCTTTGAACACGTGTGTAGCTTCATTTCCGACCACAGCGATCCCAGCCGAGTCATACCCTCGATATTCGAGCTTCTCCAATCCGCGCAACAAAATTTCTTTCGCATCTTTCGTTCCGATATAACCTACGATTCCGCACATAGGACTTTCTCCTCCCAATACAGGACGAGGAAACCCGGGGCTGCCTCGCCCCGCTTGTATGTTTGATGTCATGAACACCTTTGCTTTTGTGCAGGAAGTCGCCTTCCCGATTTCGGCAAAGGTTTCCGGTTGTCATGGGCAACCGAGGGGCATCCGCCGACGTTCGATGAACCCCTTCCTCGTCAACTGCTTCCTTTTTTTCGTCCGCGGAAACAGTCCAGGCGCTTTAAGGTATAAAAAAAAGACTACAATCCTCCTATTCCATTCCTGAGTGAAATCAAAACCACTATACACTACAATTTTACGAAACGTCAATAATAAGCAGTTTCTTATAAAAAAGATTTGATTCGCCGTTTGCCGGCTTTCTCATTCGACAGCTTTGTTCTCGTGATAAAAAAATATGCAAAGCCGAAGGGAAGCGTGCAGGATCTCGTCAAAAAGATCCTGCTCTTCACCTTACAGCCTTGCTTAAACCGTTCCCAACTGTTCCTCAATCACCTTCGCCACACGATCGACATACGTCTGGCAAAGCTCTTGCGTCTCTGCCTCCGCCATTACGCGGACAAGCGGTTCAGTGCCTGAAGGGCGTACGAGAATGCGGCCCTCGCCATTCATCTCCTGCTCGACTTCATCGATCGCTTCCTGTACGACGGCGTTCGTAACGACCGCCGTTTTGTCGATCACTTTCACATTAGAAAGGCATTGCGGATACTTCTCCATCTCCGCCGCCAACTCAGAAAGCGGCTTCTCCGTTGCTTTCATGATGTTGACAAGCTGCAATGCACACAGCATGCCGTCGCCGGTTGTCGTATGCTCCAAGAAAATGATGTGCCCGGACTGTTCGCCGCCGAGGACAAAATGATTCTTGCGCATCTCTTCCATCACGTAACGGTCGCCCACCGGCGTTTGCACGTATTGAATCCCTTCGGATTCGAGCGCTTTGTAAAAACCGAGATTGCTCATCACTGTCGTTACGACGGTGTCGTATTTCAAGCGCCCCTGCTGTTTCAAATATTTCGCGCAAATGAACATGATTTGGTCGCCGTCGACGATGTTGCCTTTTTCGTCGACAGCAATCAAGCGATCACCGTCGCCGTCAAAGGCAAGTCCGACGTCCGCTTGCTTTTCAATGACGAAATCCACGAGCGCTTCCGGTTTCGTTGAACCGACGCCGTCATTGATGTTGAGCCCGTTCGGCGTTGCGCCCATTGTCGATAAATCCGCCTCTAAATCGGCGAAAACGTAAGGACCATGCGAAGAGGTCGCACCGTGCGCGCAATCCAACGCGACATGCAGGCCGGAAAAGTCGTCCACGTCAATCGTTTGTTTGAGAAACTGCATATATTTCTGCGCGCCTTCGAAATAATCACTCACATTGCCGAGGTCATGGCCGATCGGCCGCGGCAAATCGTCCACATCTTTCGTCAACAACGCTTCCATTTCTTCCTGCTGTTCATCAGTCAGTTTAAACCCGTCGCTTCCGAAAAATTTAATCCCGTTGTCTTCGACTGGGTTATGAGAAGCGGAAATCATGACGCCCGCCTGGGCATCCAATGCTCTAGTCAAGTAAGCCACGCCGGGAGTGGAAATGACGCCTAAGCGCATCACCTCAGCACCAATCGAGAGCAAGCCGGCGACAAGCGCGGATTCGAGCATGTGTCCGGAGATTCTCGTATCCCTTCCAACGAGCACCTTCGGTTTTTCCGTTTCCCGCGTCAAGCAGTAACCGCCAACTCTCCCGAGCTTAAACGCCAATTCCGGCGTAAGCTCTGTATTGGCAATCCCCCTTACGCCGTCCGTACCGAAATACTTCTTCATTCAACTATCGCTCCCTTGAACTTTCGCAAATAACCGATCTTACAATTTCATTGTATTCAATCCGCATAAAATGGAACGCAGACGGTACCCCTTAATCGCTGCCTCTCTGCCGTGATGCTGGATACAGGACATTAATACGAGTCTTGAAATAACGTCAAACGGCTCCTCGGGCTGACACAAATCCGTTCTAATCGGAAACCAAAGACAGTTTAAAGCATATTTACGCATGATTCAACTTTAAGGATGCCATCCATACGTTCATTCTTTGCTGGAAACTTGAACCTTCGCTTGTTTGGGGTCCGCGCTTCCTTCAACGTGGTTTTTCAACGAAACCACTTGAACCGGTACCGTATGTTCCCCCGGCGCCAGATTACTGACGTCTATGTACACTTCAATTTGGTCCGGATCGACCGAACCGACCGTTTCTTTCGGACCGGTCAACGTCACGTCGACGAGACCGTCATCCGGCTTTTCAAGTGTATAAGTCAGCCCTTCCGATTTGCCGGTGACGTCGACAAAGATGTCCTGAAACGTCTTCGAGACTTTCTTTGCGACATCAATCGTCAACGTCAATTGTTCCGGCGAAACCTTGCTGACGCCGTCAGGGACGGGAATTTTGACCTGTATCGTTTGATCGTCTTGAATGCCTGACAAGTCGAACGGCACCTCGATGTATGAAAGGTCTTCCAGAACCTTTTCCGGTCCGAACAATGTCACTTGCGCCGGTTTTTTATCGATCGACTGGATGGTTAAACCGTCAGGAAGGCTCCCTTTCGGTTTCAGTTGAATCTCGACGTTCTTCGAAGCCGCCGTTATTGGGACTTTTACTTGTACGACCGCAGGATTGATCGTCACATTCACTTCATTTCCTTCGGCATCGTAAGCGCTTAGTGCCGCAGTCGCTTCCACCGTTTCGCTTTTTCCCTTCACGTCAACGAGTCCTTCGACAAACGAAACTTTGTCGACGAGCGCTTTCGGACCCGTCACTTCGACTTGTGACGGCGAGACGATCGGTTCTCCGATTTCGTACCCGTCTTTCACCTTGCTTTCGTTAATTAAATCGATCTGCACCGGCAGCGTTTTCGTTTCTTTCTTTTGAATCTTTACTTCTATCGTTTTCGGGACGACAGTCACGACCATTCCGTCGTCAAAGCCGGTCGTTTTGACGTTGACCTCATGGATGCCGGGACCGAGTCCGCGAAGGTCGACGAACGCTTTGTGTCCGTTAGCCAAAGTCGTTTTCAAAATTGAATCTTTAGAACCTCTCAATTGAACCGTCACTTTCTCGGGCAATCCGGAAACGATGAATTTCTGATCATCGTATTTAGCGGTTAGGTCAATATACAACAAATTGTTGTGGACCTCCGCTCCGCCGGTCTCTTTCTGATCGAATTGAAACAGCCCCGCAGGTTCGTTGGTAACCACGTTTGCATATAATAAAACGGCGATCAGGAAAGAAATGATTTTAACGAACCAATTGTTTTTGAGCAACTTATCCATGTTGTTTTCCTCTCCAATTCCAACGTGTTGAGGAAATCGATTTCGAAGCAGCCAACAATTCTTGCTTAAGCAATTCTTTCAGCGTTTCCTCTTCCAAATCGCGATGAAGCTCGCCGTTTTTCGTTAAGGAGATGCCGCCGGTTTCTTCAGATACAACCAAGGTCAGGCAGTCGGTGACTTCGCTGATCCCGAGTGCCGCCCGATGTCTCGTCCCTAATTCTTTTGAAATAAAAGGACTTTCCGACAGCGGTAAATAGCAAGCAGCCGCAAGCACCTCGTTTTCATTGATGATGACCGCCCCGTCGTGCAGCGGTGTGTTTGGAATAAAAATATTCACGAGCAGCTGGTATGTGAGTTTCGCATTCACGGGAATTCCGGTTTCGACGTAGTCGTTCAAACCGGTTTGCCTCTCAATGGAAATGAGCGCGCCGATCCTGCGCTTCGCCATGTAGCCGACCGCTTTGACGATCGCGTCGATTGAACGTTCAATGTCCTCCTGGCCCGGAGTTGGCCGCGAAAAAAAACCGCCGCGTCCAAGCTGTTCAAGCGCCCGCCGCAGTTCCGGCTGAAAAATGATGATGATCGCCAGAAAACCGTAAGTAATGGCATACTGAAGCAGCCAATGCAGCGTTACCAGGCCCAGTTCTCCGCTCAAATAAGAAACGACGATAATGACGACAATTCCTTTAAGCAGCTGTACGGCCTTTGTGCCTCGAATCACCATGATCAAGCGGTAAATGATATAGGTTACAAGCAGTATATCGACAATCTCGACAAGATAGCTTCCAATGGGATTATAATCGCCGAGTTGAAGCATTAAGCATCCCCCAGATCTGAATCCAACGCCAAATTATTGGTCTCCACATCTCAACATTATATCACAGAGGACGTCCCACAATCTCGCGAGAGGAGGCAAATCCAGTAAACAACTGTTTGATTTGGTACCAGAGCCACTCAAACAAGGCGTTCACTTCCTCGATTTCTCCGGTCACCTGTCCAGCAGAGGCCAAGTACTCCTTTCCGTTGATCACGGTCACGTCCCCAAGCACTTTGCCTTCAATTCTTACATCGCTGTTGCGAACAACCAAATCCCCGCGAATCACTACGCCCTTCGGAACGATTACTTCCTCGCCTCCGGTAATCACATGTCCGGAACCGCGTACGGCGACCTGCTGAGGTCCTTGCCAGAGCGAAAACAAATAACCCGACATGAATAAAAGAAACAAAGCCGCCGCGGTCAGAACCGGGTGCTGTTGAAACCAGCGCTTCGCTTTCAACGTTCTTTTCTCATTCGGCATCCGCTCGATGATCTTATCTTTCAGATCGCCGGGCGCTTTCACGCTTGAGGTGCTTCTCATGAGGGCTTCCGTTCTCTTCAGTTGTTCATAGTGTTCGCGGCATTCGGGACATCCCTTGAGATGCTGCGTCAAATCCCTTTTATCCTTATCATCGGCATCTTCGTCCAAAACTTTATGCATCAATTGGACAATTTCCGGTTTGCATCCCACCGTGCTCACCTCAATTCTGTTCCGGATTCAAGCGTTTTCGCAAAGCTTCGCGGCCGCGGTGAATTCGCGTCTTCACGGTTGCCAACGGGAGATTCAAAATTTCCGCGATCTCCTTGAGCGACAAATCTTCGATGTATTTTAACACGATCGCGGCGCGGTATTTCGGAGGAAGCTGCATGATTTCGCCATGCAGCCGCTCCTTTAATTCGGTTTCGACCGCTTCCTCTTCGGGAAGCCATCCGTCGGATGCGAGTTGAGTATACATCGTCATCCCGTCGGTGCCTGATATTTCGGCGTCGAGAGAATAGTCGGGTTTCTTCTTGCGCAGGCGATCGATCGTTACGTTGGTCGCTATACGAAACAGCCAGGACGAAAATTTCTTATCGGCTTGGTAGCTGTCCAAGTTCAAGTAAGCGCGCAAAAACGTTTCTTGGGTAAGATCTTCGGCCTCTTGGCGATTGCCGATCAGCCGGTAACAAATGCTGTACACTTTATTTTGATAAAGATCAATCAAATCCCCAAACGCGTTTTGATCGCCTTTCTGAACGTCAAGTATGATTCGGTTCACGATTTCTTTCATCCCATGCCCCCCGCCCGTGCGGTAATATTGCATACGATACAGCGCAAAAAAAGTTTCAACTCGATTGTAGCACGGGCTGTGTGAAAAATTCTCTTGTTTTTCAAAAAAATGACTGAAATGAAGTTTTGTCCATCAAAAAATCGGGAAATACTGATTTTTACGGGGAGGGTATAATATGAGGAATCGCGATCAACATTTACAAGAAATTGAACAGTTGCGAAGGGAATTAAACCGACTTGGTTGGCGCCTTCCTTTGTTTTCCGAGGAAATTGTAAAATCGTCTCAGAAACTCGACCGCTTGTTGAATGCTTTCGAAAAAGAAAAACTATATACGAAAAGCACCCTTTAATTCATAAAAGGATGCTCTTCGGTTCTTATTTCAACTTTTCTCCAAACAAGGAACCAATTAACGCTACCGCCGCCTCGGCGGTTTTATTTTTCTCATCCAAAATCGGGTTCACTTCGACGAACTCGGTTGAGGTGATGATTCCCGATTCGGCGAGCATTTCCATCGCCAAATGGCTTTCACGGTAGTTGATGCCTCCGGTTACCGGCGTACCGACTCCAGGCGCGTCATGAGGGTCGAGTCCGTCGAGATCCAGGCTCAAGTGGACACCATCGGTCCGCTCTTTCAAATAAGTGATAGACTCGTCGATCACTTGCGTCATGCCGAGCCGGTCGATTTCGTGCATCGTGTACACGCGAATGCCTTTTTCGCGAATCAACGCTTTTTCGCCGTCATCGAGTGAGCGTGCCCCGATAATGACTAAATTCTCCGGTTTCACTTTGGGTGCGTAGCCCCCAATTTGGATCAACGACTCGTGTCCGATGCCGAGGCTCGCCGCCAGCGGCATGCCGTGAATGTTTCCGCTCGGCGAAGTTTCCGCCGTGTTCAAGTCGCCGTGCGCGTCGTACCAAATGACGCCAAGATTCTTGAAATGCTTCGAAACCCCTGCCAACGTACCGATTGCAATGCTATGATCACCGCCGAGCACGAGCGTGTGCCGTTCCTTTTGCATCTCGGCGTCAATCGTCTGTGCCAATTTTTCATTCGCTTCTGTGACTTGTTTCAAATTTTTTAAATTGCTGTTTTCAGACTCCCGTTCGTCGGACCTCGGCCGCCCGATCTCAATGTCTCCGAGATCTTCAATGTCGTAACCGAGTTTCTCGAGACGCTGAACGACGCCGGCATACCGAATCGCGCTCGGACCCATGTCGACACCGCGCCGGGCTTGTCCCAAATCCATCGGGACGCCGATAATGGAAACTTGTCTATCCATCGTTTGTTTTCGCCTCCTTATCTTCTGCGTCTACTGTAGCGTGTTCGAACATGATGGTTCAACACGACAAGATTTTGCATAGTTATTCATCCGTGCATAAAATGTTTGTCCCTTCTTTCTTCTTTCCCAAAAACCGCCCGTTTCAATCCTAATCAAAGGGACCGTCCGCTACAAAAGTAAGCGGGGAAACGATATAATAAAAGAGAACACGCACGTATTGTTTCCAAACCATCGATTTTGAGAGCGATTTTTCACTAAACGAAGGGGGCAAGCGGCCTTTGAATATTCCTGCCGAAACGATTCAACATAAAAAACTTTCGACAAGCCAGATTTTCCGAAGAGCGTTGTTTGTTCCAATCGGAGCGTTTCTCGAAGCCGTCGCACTTGAGGTATTTCTCGTTCCGAACGAGATCATTGACGGCGGCATCGTCGGCATTTCCATTATTTTATCGTATTTGTTCCACGTTCAACTCGGTTTCTTGTTGTTCCTGCTAAACCTTCCATTCTTCTTCCTCGGCTACAAGCAAATGGGCAAAACTTTTGCGATCATTACGATGTTCGGCATCACGTCGTTATCCCTTTTCACTTTCATGTTGGAGACCGTTCCGAAATTAACGAACGACCCGCTTTTGGCAGCCGTTTTTGGCGGAATCATCCTCGGCATCGGCGTCGGTATCGTTATCCGTAACGGGGGAACGTCGGACGGAACAGAAATTTTGGCGGTTCTTTTCAACAAAGGAACCCCTTTTTCTGTCGGCGAAATCGTCATGTTTTTCAATGTGTTTATTCTCGGAAGCGCCGGTTTCGTCTACGGATGGGATCGTGCGATGTATTCGTTGATCGCTTACTTCATCGCGTTTAAAATGATCGACATTACGATCGAAGGTCTCGAATCTTCCCGTTCCGTTTGGATCGTCAGTGAAGAACATAGACAAATCGGCGATGCTTTAAATTCCCGTCTTGGCCGCGGAATCACCTATTTAAACGGGGAAGGCGGCTACAGCGGCGACGACAAAATGATGATTTTCTGTGTCATTACCCGTATGGAAGAAGCAAAATTAAAAAGCATCGTCGATGAATTTGACCCGTCGGCATTTTTGGCGATCGGCGATATTCATGACGTAAAAGGCGGACGCTTCAAAAAACGCGACATCCACTGATCGGCTTCTTATTGTCTGCGATGTGAGGTGACTTCCGATGAAAGCAATCTTGTTGTTTTTATTGGCTGGCCTTGCCGAAATCGGGGGCGGCTGGCTCGTTTGGCTTTGGCTGCGCGAAGGCTATTCCTTCGTCTATGGGGTGATCGGCAGCTTTCTTTTGATTGCCTACGGAATCATCCCGACGATGCAAAACTTCCCGGCATTCGGTAGGATTTATGCTGCCTATGGCGGAGTTTTCATCCTTTTATCGTTATTTTGGGGCTGGACCGCAGATCGGAAGACACCGGATTTCTTTGATTGGCTCGGGGCTTCCATCTGCTTGCTCGGCACCGCTGTCATTTTGTGGGCACCGAGAGGTTGACCTTTAGCCGCGATTGACTGGCGCGATTTTCGGAAAAAAAAGACGCAACGATACACGGCTTAGAAATGTCCGTGTACGCCGTATTCTTTCTCATCCGGAAACAAAGGACGTGGCAAATAGAAACCGTACGATTTGCTCGGGGTCGGCCTTAACTTTCGTGCGTCTCCTTTCCTTCGCGAAAGGCGGAAACGTTCTTTTTCTTAATGAACTTGCAGGCGAACCCTCCGGCTATGATGAGTAACACCCCGATCACGACATACGTTTGAAATCCTGTAAGAATCGAACGAACCGAATCCACCTTCCCCATTTGACCAAGAAAAAGCAGACAGAGGAGCCATGGCAGTACACCGACAAATGTCAAGACCGCGAAGGGGAGCGGTTTGATTTTGCTGACCCCGGAAGCGTAGGAAATGTAGTTCCCGACGCCGAAAGGGCGCGAAAGCGCGATGCTCCATGTGCCGAACCGCTGAAACGATCGCTGGGCTCGTTCAATTTTTCGGTGCTTTAATTTTCTTTTGATGTACCCTTCCATCTTATAGCCGAGAAAATAAGGAATGAAACTGAACAATGTATACACGAAGGCACCTGCCAAACCGATGGCAATGAGTTCTGCGATTCCCGGTTGCAGCAAATAGCCGTAAAATAAGGCAATCAACGTGCCTGGGAACGGCAGGGACGAGGATTCGAGCGCGAGACCGATCATCAACCCGAACGCCCCAAGTTGGTTCAGAAGATCCAAGAGCATGTCCACCATGTCGGGCTCCTTTTCATTCGAATTTCCCGCATACCGGCGGCGATTTCCTTACTATGGAGTTACCCGAAGTCGGCATGGCTCAATCAGAAGATTCGCTTTTTTGAAAAACGGGTATGTTTAAACGGATGTTTACCTACTTTTCGAGGAGACGCAAAATGAACAAGCAGCTCAGGCAATTCGTATTGCTCGCCATCTTGACCGGCTGTCTTTACGTCGGATTGTTTTCGCACCATCATTCGGCTGCAAAGACGTTCGCCATTATTCTTTATTTTGTTGTGTTGGTTTCGATTGTGTTTCAACTCCTGTTGGAAAACCGTTCACCTTACAAAACGTTGTTATGGATTTATGTCTTGTTGTTCCTTCCTGTAATCGGTTATTTGTATTTTATTTATTCAGGGCAATTGCAAGTGAAAGGGTACTTGTTCCAAAGAAAACGGGAAAACAATGAAACCTACTTGCGAAATGCGTTCAACAATAAACAAAACCCGCTCTGGGAAAACATGACCGGCGAGGAACAAAGGATTTCCAACATGATCGTCAAAAAATCGAATTTCCCGATCAGCTTTTTCACCGAAACCAAAGTGTTGCGCAACGGAGATGAAACATTTCCCGCCATTCTCGAAGCCTTGAAAAACGCCCGCCGTTATATTTATCTCGAATATTACATTTTTCGGGACGACGATATCGGAACTGAGATCGTTCGTGTTCTAGAGGAAAAAGCTCGGCAAGGGCTGGATGTGAGGCTGATTTACGATGCCGTCGGCAGCGTTGGGTTGTCAATGCGTACGATTAAAAAAATGGAGGCCGCCGGTGTCCAAGTGGCTTGCTTTTCGCCGATCAAGTCCGGATTTTTCAACCAAAAAATCAACTTCCGCAACCATCGAAAAATTATTGTGGTCGACGGCAAAGCAGGGTTTGTCGGCGGTTTGAACATCGGGGACGAATACCTTGGCCGCGATAAAAGGATGGGGTTTTGGCGAGACACGCACTTGCTCGTGAAAGGTGAAGCGGTTCGCAGTTTGCACGCGATCTTTATCATCGATTGGGCTTATCTATCCCATGAAACGGTGACGCCTGAACAAACCGAGCGAACATTTCCGATGGGGAAAAGCGACGGAGGCGTGCAAGTTGCCGCAAGCGGACCGGATTCGAACGAAGGACTCATGACAAACCTTTATTTCAGCATGATCACGTCCGCCCGACAATCGGTTTGGATTGCAACGCCGTATTTCATTCCGAACAAAGCCATTCGATCCGCGCTCGCGATGGCCGCCGCGCGAGGGGTCTCTGTCAAATTAATGGTACCGGAAACGAACGACGGATTTCTCACGAAATATGCGACCCGATCTTATTTCGACGAACTGCTCGACAACGGAATCGAAGTGTACATGTATCGGAAAGGGTTTATGCATCAAAAAATCATGATCGTCGACGGCCGCTACGCTTCCATCGGAACAGCGAACGTCGACTTTCGGAGCCTCAACCTCAATTTTGAAGTCAACGTGTTTCTTTTCAACTGCTCGAGCGTAAAAGAGTTGATCAACAACTATAAAACCGACATCGCGGAAAGCGTCCAAGTCGATCTCGAACGCTATCGAAACCGCCGTTTGACGGTCCGCGCAAAAGAATCCGTCGCCCGTCTGTTTTCACCCGCCCTGTAACACAAGCAGATAGGATGGCATCCGGTTATGCCATCCTTTCTTTTTCTTTCTCGATGCGTTCGCAAATGTCGTGATTCCACTCGGCGTCGTTCGCCATCGAAGCGACCAGCGACTCGTTATACAAGCGGCTCAGTTTCTGCGCTTTCTTCAAATTCGCTTCCATGCAATGCCGAAAGTCACGTTCATCTTCAGACGTCCACTCCTTTCCGGAAGATGCCTTCAACCATAGTTCGGCAAGCCTTTGGTGAACACTCCACATAACCGATGCTCCTTTTTCTCTTCATTCTGCTCGTGACCTCCCCGATTCATACGTGCCACCATATGCTTCCCTACGGCCATCGTATTTGCTTCCCCGATCGATTGTGAAACTTTCACGACACTGCCGTCGCTTCAGCTCCGCGGCTAATACGTTCCGCACCGCAAACGTTCGCGGCCGCCGGCGGTAATAGCAATACGCGGTGAATAAGTCTTCCGTCACTGCAAGGACGCGAACGTACCGTTCGCTCAATCGGCCTTGGCCGTCCATATAAATCATTTGAACGATGTCGCCTTTTTCAAAGCGCATCGCACGCACCTCCCGGAACGAATGTTTGTTCTCATTATATACGAACATGCGTTCCTTTTCAACAGAAAAAAAATGTAGAGAACCCGGAAAGATTCTCCACATTGCCCGATGGAGGGGGACGGATTCGAACCGCCGAACCCTGAGGGAGCGGATTTACAGTCCGCCGCGTTTAGCCACTTCGCTACCCCTCCGTAGTTTAGAGGTGAGAGGTTGGAGGTTAGAAGCTGGATTATCTTTTACTCTAACATACAATTTCTAACTTCTACCCTCTAGCCTCCAGCCATGACCCCTACGGGATTCGAACCCGTGTTACCGCCGTGAAAGGGCGGTGTCTTAACCACTTGACCAAGGGGCCCCGTTTTTAACGGCGTTTTTTATTATAAACAGGTCCACACAAAATTGCAACCAAAAAAACACCTCCGAAAAGGAAGTGTTTTTCGCTTATTGATCCGGGCTGGCGAGCACGAATTTGTTGCCGTCCGGATCTTGGAATATCGCCTGAATGCCGCCCCATTGTTGCCGCGTTGCCGGTTCGATAAACTCGACGCCGCGTTCGGAGAGTTCGCGGTAGTCTTTCTCGACATCGTCGCTCGTGAACGCTACGTTCTGGAATTGGCCGATGCGGTCTTCTTGCCCCGGCGGCGTAAACAATACGATGAGCGTCTCCGATCCCGGCGGTTGCAACTCGATCCAACGCTGGCCATTGCCGAAAGGTTGGTCAGTGACCACTTCAAACCCGAGTTTTTCGGTGTAAAAAGCCAATGACCGATCTTGATCGCTGACGGGAATGCTTGCAAATCGAACGCGAATCATTTTCCATCACCTCTATCGGAAAGCATATCATATACATGCCACACCGCACAAAAATCGTCCCCCGGGCCGAAATCGGCACGGTTTGTATAATAAAGTTCTCCGTGCGGACCTTTTCTGAACACGGAAACACCGGGATGTTGCCCATGTTCGTCTGCAAATCCGGTCTCTTTTTTAAACGACGTTCCCTCCGTCGACACCATCGGGAACGTCCAGCCCCGTTGCTTGCGCATCGTTTGTTGAATGTCCGGGGAATCCGGAGAAGCCAACGCAAAACCAGCTTTCCGCTGCACGTATTCGTAAATCCCGTTAAAGCCGTCAGCCCACATCGTACAGTATGAACAGTTTCTGCCCATGTTTTGGATCACGACCAATTCGTCATGCTCCCCGAAAAGTTGCGAGAGCTTGATCTCGTTTCCGTCGGGATCCCGCAACCGGAAATCTTCAACTTCTCTTCTTTCTCTTTGCTTTCTCAGCCGCGCCAATTCCTTTTTCTTTTCCGCGATTTCCTTTTCCAACGATTCGATTCGACTTTCGAGTTCTGTCATTTTTCCTGCTCCTTTTGATTCGTTCCTGACGAAAGTTCTTGAAAGAAACCGATCCGGTTTCCCCACGGGTCCGAAAACGTGCACCACTTGACCGGCACCCCTTCCCGCGAATAAACCGGAGACGGCTCGACGCCCAATTCCGCAATGAGCCGCTTTCGCTCCCCCTCAATCTCATCAACCCCGAGTCTCAGCGGACCGCTGCCTTCGGCAGGTTCGCCTTTCGCAACTTGAAGCCAACAGCCGGAAAGCATTTCCCATTCCGCGAAATCTTCATGCGGAACGAAATCGGCCGGACGCCTGAACAATTTTTCATACCAACGGACGCCTTCTTCGTAATCTTTTACGCGAAATTGCATCGTCATTTCCGTTATGTTCATCCCCGCAAATCCTCCTTGCATACAATGCCTCTTTCTAAATAAAACTTCAGTAAAGTCATCGCCTCTCCCCAGCCGGCGGCGCAGTTTGCCATGGCGGACAAATCTCGATCGGAAGTCGAATACCCGGTTTCATGTATCGACAGGAGCGTCCCTTCCTTATAAGGAGCTAGCTTGAGAGAAACGGTGCACAACGTTTCTCCGGGAAACCATTGAAACGTAAATTTCTTGTACGGAACCGCCTCCAATACGGGACCGCCGTCTTCAATCGTTTTTCGTTCGCTCCCGAAATTCTGCCAGCGAAAGCGAATGTCTCCTTCCAAATCGACGGTCGTTCCGTCAGTAAACCAGGCGTTCCAGCCTGCCGCCGTCGTCAACGTTTCGTAAACTTTTTCAGGCGGAGCTTGAATGTACGTTTCATGCGAAATTTCCGGCATTCCAACATCCTCTCCTCCATAACCATTTTCCTCAGTTTACTTAATACGACCGGAAAAACTTCTTCTAGTTTGCGCGATTACTGCTTTTCGCCGGCCAGACCTAGCGTGATGTCCGTTACATCCGCATCCGCCTTCATCAACAGTAATTCTTTTCCCTTCCTCATTTGCAATGCTCAACTACTAATTACTTTGCCAAGCACACGAAAAATCCTCTTTTTTTTATAAAATTTTCCACGTTTTGTCACCGTTTGTGCCACGGCTGAAATTCACGAATGCGTTTTTCGAGCTGTGCAGCGTTGCCGTCGAACGTGACGGCCCGGTCATCGACGTACACCACCGCCGGCTCTTTCTCCAACGTGATGCCGTCGACCTCAATTTCGTGGTCGCGCAGCCATTTTTTTATGGCCACACGCCCTTTGTCCTCCCGGCAGCGCGACGACACGACAAGCAGCCGATACTTCTTTCGAAGCGCTTGTATCGTCTCGCGAATGCCTTCGACCGGCGGATCCGGAATCATACCAATACCTTTCCAACCGCTCGTGTAGCTGTGAATAACGCCGTCAAAATTAAAGACAATCGTTTGTTTTCCTTTCATTTCGCTTCACCTCCTTCCTAGTTTGCCCGCTTTCCGACTTGTTTTATAATAAAACCATGGAGGGATGACGATGCGTTTATGGCATGAAGCCCTGCTTTCCGACCTGCCGCGCGCCCAATTGCTCGGCCAGCACCGCGAATGTTGCGCGCTCCGCGGCAACAGCTGGGGAAAACCCCACGCGACGGTCGATTACGTGTTTGATTATTCGCCGATCCAACTCTATCGTTACCATCGAAAAGTGATGGACGAGATGCAACGACGCGGGTATCAGGTGGATCCGTTGTGGGATGACCCGTGCTATAGAGGAAAGAACTGTGCTCCGTATCGAGAGCGAGAGATCGAAAAGCGAACGACCAATGTTTCCGATCCGGTCTACCCTGAACACGACGAAACTTATTTGTACGAATGCATCGAAAATCTGCGCGCCAAGGGAGCCGAAATCCGTCCGAAATAGAAAGTGCTCGATGGTTCGCTGACCCGAAACTTCGATCTAAGCTATAATAGAAAGAAACCGGGAAAAGGAGCGATGACCGTGACCGCAGTGCTCGAATCTTTTCCTTTTCCATTCGAAGAGGATACTTTCCGCTATTCCAACAACTCCGTACCGCTGGAACCTCCCGTCTGCATCGAGATTACGCCCGAATATCGTAAGGAAATCGCCCTTAAACGCCGCCTGCTTGACACCCATTTCGACAGGTGTTACCGCTCTCTGCCCCATACGCTCGATGCCCAGCGGGAAGCCGCCGACCTCATCATAGAACAGTTTAGCGCGTTCTACCCGGAACACTTTGCGGTAGTACACGATGGACAGCGTACGGAGGTTTTCAACAAACTCACGGGCGAAAAGGAAATATTTGGATGCGGGAAGCTGCGGCAGGGCGAGGAAGAGCCGTTATATAAAATTGGCCGCCATGTCCAGGAAGACTTGATCCTCATGATGCAGCGCGATGGAGAGCTCTACCTCGACGCGGGACAACTTTGTTTTCCCGCCAACTGGTCGCTCGCCTTTGACATCGGTATGGCCTTTGGCGCGATTCATGATCCGGTTCCACGACTTTCCAAAAGCCGGTTGCTCGAAAAGATTCGCAAATTCATTATGAGAATTGAGCCGGAGCAGCCTTGGACGCGAAAAAATTGGTCGCTCACCGTCGACCGACAGCTGGACACTCCGCTCGAAACCGTGTCGTCATGGGGACGAAAGCGACAGGAGATCACGCCGGAAAACGCCGGTGACCGCATTCATCTGCGGGTGGAGGTGCAAAAATTGTTCCGGTTGCCCGCGTCGCACAGTATCTTGTTCAGCATTCATACGCATCTGTTGTCGGTGCGAGAACTCGCTGGAAACCAGGAGTGGCTCCGGCGATTCCGTTCGGTCGTCGAGGAACTTCCCGACGACGTCGCGGCCTATAAGGGCTTGGCCCCTTTTCGAAAAGCTTTGTTGGAGCATTTACGACTGGAGTTACGCCGATGAACTTCGAATTCGCAGCGAATAAACGGCTCTATTTGTTGTTCGGCGACGAGGCCGGGAGGAAGATGCTGCAGGAAATCGAAAAAACGCTTGCCGAAAAAGAGCTCCCGTTCGAGCGGCATTACGGGCGATCCGACGCGGCTCAGTGGCTGTCGCAGCAAAAAATGGGGAGTTATTTGTACGGGGCAGGACGCTCGGATTGGGTCGATCAAATGAAACGACTCGCGGAAAACGCTGGCTTTTCCGAAGAAGAAATGCAATGGCTCACCGTCGGAGCCGAAAACAAGCAAGTGTTTTGCTCGGGATGCCATGCCGTGCAACGGGCAGGGAGCCGAAGACGGCTGGCGTGCGCCAATTGCGGGCTTCCCCTGTCGGTGTCGGAGCATTATTCCACGTTTCACCGGGCGTATCTTGGCTATCCGGACGAATGAGGTGATTCGATGAAAGTCACTGTTGATCAAATGATTCGAGAAACCGCGGACGTCAAAAGATTTCGGCTGCGCGCGACGGATGGCCGCGAGCTGCCTCGATTCAGCGCCGGCGCCCACATTGCGACGACAGCGGGTGGTTTTGAGCGCAACTATTCGCTTGTCGACGGCGATCGCGAATTTTACGAAATCGCGATCCGACGCGAAAGCGGTTCGAGAGGCGGTTCGGTTTATTGGCACGACCGTGTCAGCGAAGGGGACGAAGTCGAAATTCGTTGCCCGAAAAACCACTTTCCGTTAAGCTTTCGGGCGAAACATCACGTTTTTTTCGCCGCCGGCATCGGCATCACGCCTTTCATGGCGATGATGCGCGAGCTCTCCGAGCGCGGCGCGTCCTTCGAGCTGCATTATGCCGCGCGTTCCCGCGCGGACTGTGCTTTTTACGATGCAATCCAACGCCGCTTCGGGAGCAACGCCTGCTTTTATTTTTCAAAAACCGGCCATCGACTGACGACCGAACGGCTGCTTGAATTGCCGATCGGCTCGCATGTTTACTTTTGCGGTCCGGAAAGCTTCATTCACGACTTCACTGAAGCGGCCTTGTCGCTCGGCTATCCGAAAGGCAGCCTGCATCATGAGCGGTTCGCGGCGAAACCGGTACCGAATCCGCAGCCGTTCACTTTGGTGCTTGCCAAAACCGGACAAACGCTCCACGTCCCGAAGAACAAAACGGTGCTCGAAGTGTTGCGCGAGACCGGTGTCAAAGTACCGTATTCTTGCCGGGTTGGTGCTTGCGGCACGTGTGAAGTCGAGGTGCTGAAAGGGAAAATCGATCACTACGATTCGTTCTTGAGCGATGAAGAACGCGAGAAGGAAGACACGATGCTCACTTGCGTCTCGCGCTGCCGTTCAGGAAAGCTCATTTTAAATCTTTAATCCTTCCGCTTGGAGCGATCGATTCGATCCATAGCAAACCCGAAAATCAAACCGCTGACGACGCCCCAAACTATACCGTAAGGACTGTCAACGGCACTGCCCCACCCTGCTCCGATTGCTATTCCTACCGCAATCCAGACAGCGAGTCGTTGGTTTTTCTTTTTAGACATCAACATCCCTCCCCTTTGTATAACGGTTGAGACATCGACAAGTTTCACAATATAAAAAAAACCCTGTGGTTTCCCAGGGGCAGTTCGATCATTTTGATTTCTCGTCGTCTTCCGACCCTTCATCGCCCGGGACTTCCAGACGTTTTCCGCCGACAAACAAGTGACAATAAATATCAAGGTCCGGCTTCATTTCCGCCAACCCTTCGATGAACGGCGTCGTCAAGTCCTTGAAATCCTCCTCGACGCTTTCGTTTTCAGCGAGACCGTACACATACATCCTTTCCTCGTCTTGGACGCACGCCATGTAACCAACGGCATCCCCCTGCTCGTCAACGATGTTGTACACTTGAGACTCATTGTTGATGAATTCCGGTGAAATGTAAATTTCCATGAAGCATCATCTCCTTAAATGGTTGTGCAAACGTGACGTTGAGATTACTTCAGCGCAAATGGATGCGCCGTCTATTCCGTGTTCAGCTGCAATTTTCTAAACAAGCTGTTGTGCTCTTGTTCTTGTTCTTGTTCGCCGGTCGGCTGTTTTTCCTTCTTCACGTGAATCAGAAAAATGACGATAAAGGCCACGACAAACGTGAGCGCCGCCGTGCTCAAAAACATGATCGTCTGGGAAATGCCCATTAACCAGCCATACACCGGAGGTCCTGCTGCCACCCCGAGGAATCGCACGGAACCGTACAACGACGTAACGAATCCGCGTTTTTCTTTATTAACCGCCCCCGTGATCAAGCTGTTTAAACACGGAAGAATTAAGCCCGTGCCGATGCTGCTGAACACAAGCACGCCGATGAACGGAATGAGCCGGTCGAAAAAGATCAACGTCGCGAACGACGCCGTCATCAAAAACAAGCCGAAGACGATCAATTTTTTCATCAACGCCTGATTTTTCTTGATTTTTGCCCCTGTAAAATAGGCCGTCGTACATAAAAACAACAGCGGAATGGCGAGCACTCCGCCTTTCGGAACGCCATTAATGTTATGGTATTTCTCCAAAATGTCGGACAAGTAGAACAAAATGCCAAACAACGTGAACAAACCGACGGCGCCGGTCAAATAAGCGGCGAACAGCCATCTTCCTTCCGTCCGAAACGCCCCGAACAAGCCTTTCATGTACTTGCCGATTGATTGCGAAGAATTATTCGTTTTCTTCTCTTTAACGAAGAAAATCAACAGGATGATGGAGACGGCGCAAAACACCGGAAACGCAAAAAACGCAGCATACCAGAACAAAATTGAAAACAAAGCGCCAAGAATCGGCGATACGACTTTACCGAGCGCATTGGAAGCCTCAGCCAGACCGAGCACCCGGCTTTGTTGCCCGCCTTTGAACAGATCGCCGGTGAGTGCCATCGCAATCGGAGCGGTTCCGGCAGCCCCGATGCCTTGGATGATTCTTCCCGACATGATCCATAAATAGGCATTGCCGAACCAAGCTGCAGCGGAACCGGCCAACAATCCGCCGCCGCCGTACAAAATTAAACAAGGGATCATGATCGCTTTTCGCGAAAAGCGGTCGGAAAGGTAACCCAAAATCGGGATCGCGAGCCCGGCGCTGATCGAAAACGCCGTAATAACGAGACTCACTTGAAATTGCGTTAAATTCAGCACGGATTTCATTTTCGGTAAGATCGGGATGAGCATCGAATTGCCGAGCACGAGAATCAAGGGAACGGCGCTGATCGCCGCGATCTCGAGCCCGTTTGCTTTCGCTTTTTGATCCGCCACGGGGCATCCAACTCCTTTTCGCCTCTATTGTTTGACATACAGGCAGCAAATATGCACATTCGCCCATCCCTGCTGCGCGAACTTTTTTCTGACTGGTGAATACGCTGTCAACTAGGAGGTGTTCGCCTACAATGAATTTCTTATCCTTGCCCGAACGAACGGAAAAACCGCGAACTTTCGGTCTTACTTCGGTCGTCGATTTCGGCGTCCCCATCGGTGAACTTGAGCTTCTATTGCATGACCACCATTCTTTTATCGATATTGTAAAAATAGGAATCGGAACCGCGTATGTGACTCCCAGCCTCGACGACAAATTGACTCTTTACAAAGAGTACGACATTATTCCATACTTCGGGGGCACATTGTTTGAAAAAAGTTACGCGAAAGGCGTTCTGCCGGAATACATCGAATATTTGAAAGCGCACGGAATTGAATGGATGGAAATCTCCAACGGGGTGTTGGACATTCCGCTGGAAGAACGCTTACAGTTAATTGAAGAATTGAAGAACACGTTCCACATGATCGGAGAAGTTGGTCACAAAGACCATGCAAAAGAAATTCCGATCGCCGAATGGATTAAGGAAACGCAAGCGCTGCTTGATGCGGGTTGCGAATACGTGATTACTGAAGGAAGAGGGTCGGGAACGGCAGGGATTTACGGAAAAGACGGTCAAGTGAAGATGGATATCGTTACCCAATTGACGAATGCCGTAGAGATATCCCGCATGATTTTTGAAGCACCGACCGCCAAACAGCAAATGTTCTTCATCAACCGATTCGGGACAAACGTGAACCTCGGAAACGTCGATGTGCGATCGGCACTCTTGTTGGAAACGCAACGACGAGGTTTGCGAAGCGAGACGTTCTTTCTTGAGGAAGAATCGTGCAAGCCGTCCTGATTCGCCATTTGCCGACCGCATGGAACAGAGCGGGACGGCTGCAAGGCAGGCGGGACGAACCGGTTGAGAAGGGAGCTGTTCAGGCAGAATGCGGCAAGATCGCCGAACAAAAGCGGACGCTTGCGACGTTAGGTCCGTTTGATAAAATTATTGTGAGCTCATTGCGACGGACACGGCAAACCGCGGAAGTTTACGGGTATTCCGATCCGGTTGTGGAACCGCTCTTAGACGAACTGGATTTCGGGCCGTTCGAAGGAAAACGAAAAAGCGAACTGATCGAGGCATACGGCGAACGTTGGCTGCACCAGCCGCGGTCGCTCGTTCTCGGCGAGCCGCTCATCGATTTTGAACGCCGGGTGATCCGGGTGCTTCGCCGCCATGCGGGAGTCGATCGCCTGTTGCTGTTCGGTCACGGATCATGGATTCGGGCCTGCTTATCGATTCAACAATACGGAGATGTAAACAAAATGAACGAGATCCGGCTGAAAAACAACGAACTCGTGCATCTCCCTTCCATAACCACCGGAATGAAAGGAGGCTCCGTCATTGAAGGGCCGTATAACGTATGAGACGTGGGATGAAGAAGCCGTCGGCGCGATCGGCGGCCAATGGAAAGACAGCGTCGACGTGCTCGATTGGAGTTATCGGGAATTCGGAGACGACATTGTTTACGCATGTAGTTTCGGAGCCGAGGGCGTAGTGTTAACGGATTTGATCAGCCAAGTTCGCCCCGATGCCGAAATCGTGTTCTTGGATACAGGATTGCACTTTAAAGAAACGTATGAGCTGATTGAAAACGTGAAAGACCGCTACCCGACATTAAACATTCGCTTAAAGAAGCCGAATTTGTCGCTGGCGGCGCAAGCTGAGCAATACGGCGACCAGCTTTGGAAGCGCGATGCCAATCTTTGCTGCCATTTGCGCAAAATCAAGCCGTTGACAGAAGTGTTGCAAGGCAAAAAGGCTTGGATTTCCGGAGTGCGACGCGAGCAATCGCCGCACCGGGAACAACTCGATTTCATCAACAAGGACGACAAGTTCAAACTCATAAAAATTTGCCCGCTCATTCACTGGACTTGGGAAGGCGTCTGGCAATACATTCGAAGCCGCGACTTGCCGTACAATGAACTGCACGACCGGGGCTATCCAAGCATCGGCTGCATGCCATGCACGATGCCGGCATCCTACGACCGCGATTTGCGTTCCGGACGCTGGGCCGGCATGGAGAAAACCGAATGCGGGTTGCATCAATGAATGCCGTCGCGCATCATTTGGCACAAAAACGAGGTGAAAATCCTCGTTTTTTAATATTCTTGAAAGTGGACAAATACATATGGAAGTGAAACCTTATTTCATGCCAGAGAGGTCTTTCGATGAAAGAATTCGCGGAAACGCCCGAAATTTTCACAAGAATGGGTTGGATTACGTGCGGCGGCATGCTTCAAGGCATGTCGATGGCGCTTTTCCTATTCCCGCATCACATCCCGTCCGGCGGCGCAGCCGGACTCGCCATTCTCTTGAACCATTTCCTGCACTTGCCGCTCGGCATCGCACTTTGGTTCGTCAACTTCTCGATGCTTTTGTTTGCCATCCATTGGTTCGGCATCCCGTGGACGTTGCGCACGATGTACGCCGTCACCGTGACGTCGCTCACCATCGGTTTTTTTGACCGATTTACGGACATGCCCCACGTTCATCTCGGAATCGATTTGCTCGCCGGCAGCATTTTATTCGGCCTCGGCGTCGGCCTCATGATCAAATACGGGGCCTCCAGCGGCGGCATGGTCATCCCCGCCCTCGCAATCGCCGCCTACCGCCGCGAGCCTCCCGGCCGCACGATGTTCTGGATGAACCTCGGCGTGTTCTTGCTCACGGCTACGGTCATCGACTTCAAAATCGTCTTATTCGCCGTCACTTGCGAATGGGCTTCCACGAAGATCATCGACGGAGTCAACGCCCCTTGACCGCCTACTCTCTTTCCCCAAGCGAATACAGCAGCTGCTCGCTTTCTTCCACGAGCCCTTGAATGTCGCGCAGCTGCTTGCGCGCGGCTTCCACTTCTTCTTCGTTGCGTGCTTCTTTCACGCGCTTCGCGGCTTCTTTTATTAGCCGCTCCGCCTTCAGCGCCTTTTCATACGATTTTTCCAAATCCACGATCGTCATCCTTTCCTGCGGCTTTGCCCGGTTTTTCGTTAGTTTCCGCCGTTCGCGCGCAACTATGCGTTCGGCGTCCTTTAATTGCCAATATGAATTTCGGTCATTTGACTCACAATAACGTTGAAAGGAGGGACACGCATGTATGGCTAGCTGTTTCAGGTTATGCCTCATTTCCGTCTGGCGTTGGATCGACCCGATCTATTTTGCTTGCACACGGCTGTCCTATTTGGCCCAAGACGACGGGGATCCGGTATTTCGAGTCAGGTTGGCAAAATACAAAGGACCGGACAGAACTTTGACCGACGGCGTAAAAATTCGCCGCAACGACCTGCTCGTGAAAATTCATCTTCATAATGCCAAGCTGCTTCGGGAACTGTGCGCCAACGGAAACGATCTCATGAAAGGGCGCCTGTTGTACCAGCGTATCCTTCAGGCCATGCCCTATCTCGCTTCGCACGTCTCCCGTCACAAAAAAAGCGACAAAATCAAAGGAATCATCGGCGTCACGCTTTTAAGCCGCTCATCCGACCGGCTCGGCTTCGATTCCTTTCCGATTCAGAGCCGGGCTTATCTCGCCATGAAATCATTGACTTGTTATCCGATCTTTTGGTTGTCAACGCGGCGCCCCTTCAAGAGAAAGCACCGAAAACTCGTGCCGAAATATTTGTTCATGTCGAAAGAAACATTGCTCAACATGTACACACCCGAATCCCGTTGAACATTGGTAAAGGCCCCATCAATTACCGATTACATTTTTCCGTTGACCCCGTATAATGGACGGGGGAGGGTAGATCAATGGGATTTTTTAAATGGATGATTCCTGCCGTCATCGGCTTGTCCTTATATAAAGCACATCGAAATACGAAACAGGCGGTCGTGAATTACGTATCGCCAAACCGAACGTGCCGCGGTAAAGGGGGACCGTACTTGAAAGTGTTGCACTTGTCCGATTTGCACCTTGAAAAAATTTCAGTATCCCCCGGGCGGCTGTACGATCTGCTCAAAGACGAATCGATTGACTTGATTGCTTTGACAGGCGACTTTCTCGACCGAAAAAAAACGATTCCGCGGCTCGTTCCTTATTTGAAGCAGTTGCGCCGACTGCAACCGAAGTACGGAATGTTCGCGGTGTTCGGCAACCATGATTATGTTCTTGATCGAGACAGCTTCGCAAAATTGCAACAAACGCTCGAACAGGCGGGCGTGACGACGCTTCGCAACGAAAATCGCCGCCTCGACGTCGACGGCCATCCGCTCCACATCATCGGAATCGACGACTACAGCACTGGACGCAGCCGGCTGCTGCAGTCATTTCGGAACGTGAAAGACGGATTTCGCCTCATCTTGACACATGACCCGAATCTCGTACTTGAAATGAAGCAGCATCCGTTCGACTATTTGCTGTCCGGCCATTTTCACGGCGGACAAATATGTTGGCCGAAACCTTATCACATGGCAAAAACGATGGGGAAATTGGTTCGAATGAACATGCTCAAAGGATTGCACCACGTCGACGGTAAGCCGTTTTACATTAACGAAGGGCTCGGGCAGAGCGCCGTGAATTTGCGCATCGGCAGCCGTCCGGAAATCACGATTCATTCCTTCAGATTAAAGGCAATGGAAGCAGAGACTTACGAAGCTGCAGCCACTTGATCAACCAGCCGAGGCCTGTGCCGGGCTGGTTTTTTTGCAACATTTTCCCTACCGCATCCGCTCATAAACAAAGAAGGATGGGGGCATCTTATGACAAGCTCATCCATCCTTCACCGAGCGAATAAACGTAAGGGAGGATTTTGCCATAAAGATTTTATTTTTGCCTTTTACAAGCATGCCTTCCGGCCATCACCAAGTGGCCGATGCGATCAGCGATTATGTGAAAAAAAGAAAACCTGCATGGAACTGTAAAAAAATCAACTTTTTGAGCACGCTCAACCCCGCCGCGGAAAAAGCCGGGATTCAAGTGTATTTGAAATGGATCGACATGGCGCCGCGCTCATACAATCGATTGTATGCACGTTTCGGTTATACACGTTCACCGAAAGATGCAAGCGTATTGAAATGGAGCCACCGCTTATTGATGACCCCGCTCGAAAGAATCCTCTGTGAGGAAGAGCCCGATCTTGTCGTGTGCACGCATGGATTTTCGTCGTTTTTGATGAATGCTTTGAAGAAACAAATGCGCTGTCGCGTTCCCGTCGTTAACGTCTGTACGGACTTTTTCATGAACGATTTCTGGGGACGAACCGATATCGATCATCATTTTGTTCCGCATCGTGCGGTCAAACGCACTTTAATCGATGAACACGGCGTGCCGCCGAGCCGCATTACCGTCGCCGGCATTCCCGTGCATGAAAAATTTTCGCAACGAATCGAGGCTAGGACGCACACGCCTCCATACCGAATCTTAATTTCGGGAGGAAACCAAGGATTGCTCGATGTTTCGTCACTGTTTAGTGATTCTAACCAGCCAAGCGTTCAGTACCTGGTGTTGTGCGGAAACAATGCAAAATTGTATGAAAAATTGGCACGGACGCGGCTCTGGAATGTGCAGCCGTTAGCCTATGTTCATTCAAAAGCGAAAATGAACGCCTTGTACGATCAGGCCGACGCCATCGTCACGAAACCGGGCGGAGTCACCATCAGCGAAGCGTTTCGCAAACGGCTGCCGATTTTTATACACCATGCCCTTCCCGGTCAAGAACAAGTGAATTTGGCCTACCTTTGCCGGGAGCACGTCGTCTGGCCGCTCCACGACCGAAAACCGCTCGACAGGCAAATTCTTACCGTCTTCAAAGACCCCGCCAAGCTTTCGGTTTTGCAATACGGAATGCAACGACACTTGAACGACATAGACGCCGACGGGTGTCAAGCGGTTATTGATTATGCATCACAACTCGTCGATGCACGGAAACCGGCTGCCACAAAAAACTAAAGGGAAAGGCACATGGCCTTTCCCTTTTATGCCATGCCGTTTCTCGCTTCCTCCAAATGTCTCAACAATTCCTCGGCACGCGCAATTTCACGCTTTTCCTCGTCCGTTTCCGCCTTGCCGCGCACTTCGTCGAGCCGGTCACGGGCGATCTTCATATGTTGTGCCGCTCGTTGCACGTTTTGCGGATCACCGTTCGCTTGTGCTTGAATCACCTCATGTTGCGCAACCCGTACCGATTCCAACGCATAGTGAATCACTCCACGCTGTTCCATTCTTATCTGCCTCCTTTTTTCCGAAATAAAGTGGTACAACCTCGTTTTCATGAATACTTTGTATCATGAAAGACTTGTCTATTCTACGACAAAGAGAGGTCGTTCCATGTCCGCATATGTCAGCTATTTGTTGTTAGG
This sequence comes from Bacillales bacterium, assembly GCA_035700025.1. Classification (NCBI taxonomy): domain Bacteria; kingdom Bacillati; phylum Bacillota; class Bacilli; order Caryophanales; species Caryophanales bacterium. Next base: position 31,446 of record DASSOY010000042.1, read on the forward strand.
ACTGTCCTTGGCAGCCCCGATCGGGCCGATCAATGCCGCCCAAATGGATTGGGGCATCAAAAACGGCTTTTTCCACGCCTGGGTTGTCGGTATCGGGGCCGTATTGACGGACGGCATTTACATGCTGATCGTTTATCTCGGTGTCGTCCAAATCATCGACACGCCCGTCATCAAAACCTTCCTCTGGTTGTTCGGTTGTTTCGTGCTCCTTTATTCGGGCATCGAAGGTCTTTCTGGTTCCGCACAAATCCAAAGAGAAATGCGGCAGCGAAGCGATCCCGTTTGGAAAGCTTTCACGTCTGGATTTTTCATGTCAATTTCCAATCCGCTCACGATTTTGTTTTGGCTCGGCATTTACGGTTCGGTCCTCGCCGAAACCGCATCGTCCCATGGTACGCGCGAGTTAATTTTATACAGTTTGGCTATCTTTTCCGGCTTGCTCGTCTGGGATCTAACGATGGCCGGCATTTCAAGCGGTTTCCGGTCTTTTTTGACCGCCCGCTTACTATCGATAGTCTCTGTTCTGTCAAGCTTATCGATGATCGGGTTCGGGGTTTATTTTGGCTGGGAAGGTGTTAAACTTTTGCTTTATCACGGATTCGGTTTGTAACGCTTAAGCAATCCCCTCTTATCGCGACGCGCGCGGTTTCGTTGTCGGAAGGAGCGCATTTTGAATGCCGCAAAAGCAATGATGATCACAAACAGCAAACTAATGAAAAGCCCGGGCCGGCTGTTTTTGTCAAAGACCGTTCCGAATACCGCCAACAAAATGAGCGTCATGCCAGTGAAGTGTTTCCATTGATCGACCATGGACACATCGGTGATCCGCCGTGCCGACACAATAATAAAAAACCAGTTGTAGAGAAGCATAATCCCCGCGCCAGTCGTAATGTATTCGTATACGTGTTTCGGCATTAACAAGGAAAGAACGATCGATACGACTACACCGCCGACCGTTAAACCGAAAGCCGGAGCGGGAACCTTTAATTTCCCTTCTCTTGCGAACATTCGGGGAGCATCTCCGTCTTTGGCAAGCGTCACGAGAATCGTCGTCACACCGAACAACGAGGCCGCCATCGTTGAAAAACCGGCGATAATCAACGCGCCGTTGAACAGATCGGAGACGAACGGCAGGTGATACCCTTTAAGAGCGATGACGAATGGACTTTCCTTGGAGTCAAACGCCTTCCAAGACACCATGGAAACGGCAAATGCGATCGAAAGCACGTAAATGACGGCAAGCAGCACGATCATCACTTTTCCCGCTTTCGGCATTTCCTGCGGATTCCGCAGTTTCACCGCCATGAAGCTCATCACTTCGATTCCGCCGAATGCGTAAAAAGCAAAGATGAGCGCCGCCCACAAGCCGGAGATGCCGCGCGGCAGATAGGCAGTTGTCGACTGCGCGAACCCGTCGGCGTTTCCGCCGTCAATCCACCCGAGCCAAACGGCAGCAGCAATGAGCAAAAACATGAGAATCGCAGAAATCTTAATAACCGCGAATCCATCCTCGAGACGATTCAAGCCTTCCGTTCCGAGCAAAACAATACCGAGCCCAAGTACTGAATACAAGGAGGCGAACACCCAGAGCGGAATATGTGGAAACCAGAAACGAGTGAAAATCGACAGCGCCGTCAACTGACTTCCCATGATCAACATTTCGGAAAACCAGTACCCCCAACCGACGCTGAATCCCGCCCACCGGCCGTAAGCTTGTTTGGCATACGCCCGGAAAGCCCCTTTTTGCGGATTTCCGGCAGCCATCTTTGATAAAGCGTCAAACACGAGGTATGTACCGATCGCCGCCAGAACAAAATCGACGAGGACTAGCGGACCGCCGGTGCTGATCGCCAAACTGGAGCCAAGGAAAAAACCCGTACCGATCGTGCAGCCTACGCCGAACAAAGACAGCTGCCACCATTTCATTTTTTTCTGTCGCTCGGTAGTCATCGTACTGCCCCTCCTTTTCTTCGTTTATTATTCAATATTTACCGCCGTTTATGTATGCCGAAATCATGTATAGCGCGATAGCAAAAGCAAACAATAACAAACGATGACGATGGAAAGGAGGTGCCGATCATGGTCAATCAACAAGCCCAACTGGCCCTTCAGCAAATTTCGCAAATCGCCCAGCAACTGGCGCAACAAGAAGAACAGAACGCGCAAATGTTCCAACAGCAAGGAGTTCAAGCGTTTCAAACAGTTCAGCCTCAACAAATCGCGCAACGGGAACAAGCGGCTGCTCAGCAATTGCGTCAAATTCAACAGCTTGCCCAACAATGCCAACAGCAATTGGTTTAACGCTTTGTTTTAAATGATCCCCTGCATGCCTCATGCAGGGGATATTCGCTCGTTGGTGCGAAAGTCCCGTTCTTGATTTCAGTGCTTTCTCCTCTGTCGAAAGTGACGGTTTTTGACGAATAATTATAGAGACCCCCCTTTTTCGATAAAATGGGACACGGCCGGAACCTCAGTTTCCGGCCGTGTCCCAATTTTTATGGAATAGTTCTTTCCGAGCGGGCAACGCTAAACCTACACTCGAATAAGGAGGAAAAGCATGAACACGCAACGCGCGCAAGAAATTTCCGAATCTCCCGTGATGGCGAACGTTTCCTACAAAGGCGTACCGGTTTACATTCAGCACGTCAATGAAGAAAGCGAAACCGCAAGAATTTATCCGCTCGACGAACCGGAAAACGAACAGCAAGTATCGGTAGCCGAATTGCGAGAAGACTACCGGTAAGCAAGGATTTCGTCCAAAACAAACACCACTAAGCAAGTGGTGTTTGCTTCTGCTTCTTATGCAATCGGTTCATCCTTTTCCAACACCGGTGCCTCAACGTTTACCGTGTTCGGATACTTGATACCTGCTCCGGTGTTCAACACGACCACTTGATCGTCTTCCCTTATCCAGCCGTCCGCACGCAGCTTTCGTGCCGCCGCAAACGCCGCCGCCCCTTCGGGGCACACAAACGCCCCTTCAGCTGCCGCGACGGCCTGCAACTCGCTCAAGAGTTCCGCATCGCTCACCGCAACCGCACAACCGTCCGTTTCCTTCAACGCTTGCAAAATCAAAAAATCGCCGAGCGCTTTCGCGACGTTAATTCCGAATGCGACCGTCGAAGCGTTCTCCCAAGGCTCCGCTTGCGACTCACCCGCTTGCCACGCTTTGACGATCGGCGCGCACCCTTCGGCCTGTACGGCAACCAAACGCGGCATTCGATCCTCGTCTATCCATCCGAGCGCCTGCAATTCCCGCAATGCTTTATGGATGCCAATCAACCCGACCCCGCCTCCGGTCGGATACAGAATAACGTCCGGGACTTGCCAGCCGAACTGTTCGGCAATCTCCAGTCCCATCGTCTTCTTGCCTTCAATCCGGTACGGTTCTTTTAATGTCGACGCATCATACCAGCCGTTCGTTTTCACTGCTTCCCCGACAATCTTTCCAGCATCGCCGATCAATCCGTTCACGAGATAAAGATCCGCGCCTGCAGCAACGCACTCTTTTCTCGTAATTTCCGGCGCATCGACCGGCATGGCAATGGTGGCGCGAATATTTGCCCGCGCGCAGTACAACGCCCACGCCGCACCAGCATTGCCGTTCGTCGGCATCGCAAGATGGTTAACCCCGAGCTCTTTCGCTTTCGACACGCCGACAGCCGCTCCGCGTGCCTTGAACGCCCCGGTCGGAACCAACCCTTCGTCTTTCATAGACAACCCGGGAATCCCCATATCGCTGCCTATTTTCGGCATCGCAAGCAGCGGCGTCATCCCCTCTCCAAGAGAAACGACGTTTTCCTCATGCTCAACCGGCAGTATCTCATGAAAACGCCACAAGTCCGTTGAACGTCCGCCAATCTCCTCCCGGCCCATTTCGTGTTTTAAACGATCCAAATCATACGAAACGAGCAGCGGAGAACCGCATTCGCATAATTGGTATGGTTGATGCGCATCGTAAGTAAGTTCGCATTTCGGACAATACAGATGAGACAAATAACTGAATGGCAATGGGACAACCTCCTTATAAAATAATTCTCCTCTTATCATACTAAACGATTGCTTCATCGGCATCGAATTGTGGTAAAATATGTACAAATATACAAAGGAGGCCAACCGGTGAACAAAATCGTATTGTTGATGGCGAGTGCTTTCGTATGCGTTTCTTTATTCCTATTCGGTGAAAAAATCGCACCAGCCGATCACCCGGACACCGAACAAAGCCCGTATCAAACATTCATCATAGTCGACTCGGGTGAAACCGCTCCTCCCGAAGCAACGAACGCTTATACATCGAAACAAGGAGGCGCGCAGCCGTTGCCCAATGCAGATCCCGACGTTCCAATCGTCGTGCAGCTCCTCGATTAAGCCGTGATTCCCGATGTTCCTCATAGGAACAACGGAATCACGGCTTTTTTGATATTCGAACGCATGTCGGGCAAATTAATGCATGGGATGAAAAAACCATGAAAGGGATGATCGTATGAATGAAAGTCTCGTGCAGGCGGGAGACCACCGGCTGTTCTATCGGCATGCTGGAAGCGGTGATGAGACCATCGTCTTGTTGCATGGCATTCCGACCCATTCGCATATATGGATGCAGGTATTGCCTTATTTGACGCAAAAATATAACGTTATCGCGCCAGACCTTCTCGGTTATGGTCAATCCGATCGAGGCGTTGCCAGCGAACTCACTTTGCCGCAGCAAGCGAGCCGCATTATCCGACTTTTAGATCAGCTCGGCATCGAATCCGCCCATCTCGTCGGACACGACCTCGGCGGTGGAATCGCGCAAATTCTCGCCGTTTATTACGAAAACCGGGTGAAAAGTCTCGTGGTTTCCGACAGTGTTTGTTTCAGCAATTGGCCGTTGCCGCAAGTCGTCTCGTTGCGTTATCCGACAGCTCCCGAATTCGAGCCGACCCCGGTGTTCATCGAACGGCTGATCAGGGGCGGCTTGTACCATCAAGAATTGGCGGTACCTGAGTGGATCGATGCTTTCACCGCCCCGTTCAACCACCCAAACGGAGGAATTGAATTGCAACAGGCCGCTTTCGCTCTTGAACATCATCAAACCGAAGAACTTGTCCCTTATCTTCGCAATGTTCAAGTTCCAACGACAATCCTTTGGGGACAACACGATCGGTATTTGCCGCCATATTGGGGCCTCCGGCTGCAGGAAACGATTCCGCAATCGACCTTCAGACTCCTGCCCCAATGCGGTCATTTTTCAATGATCGATAACCCCGAACTCTTCGCCCGGGAACTGTTTCAACATCTTGAAAAACACGCCGCCCGCCCCATTTCCGTGTAACGAAAAGGCGTCACCGACAGTTTATCTGTGGTGACGCTTTTTTTCGAATGGGTCTATCCCGGAAGATTGAGCGCAGTATTCGCGTTTTTCAAATCCACTTCGATTTGTTCGTTCACGTCCCAAGGGTGATACAGGCCGCGTTCCGTCACATAGATCATCAATCGCTCATGCATATCGATCGCTTCCTCTAGATGCTCCGTTAACGTCTCCTTGATTTCCGGCGTCGCCGCCTCCGTCACAGCCATCGCATAATTTCGCACCCCGCTTTTCGCGGTCGCGAGCAAATCCATCGCAATGACATCATCTTTCAACTTGCCGAGCCCGGTCAAGTTTTCCAATAACGAATTCATGCCGCCGTCACCTCCTCTTCGCCTTCGCCAAAATTTCGCTCAAGTCTTGCAGCTGCCGCGTCGACACTTCAATATCTTCTTTCATAATCCGCTTCAACTCGTCATCCGAGACGAGCGCCCGCATGGTCTTGGCCTTCGTGAGGCCGACCGTCTTAAACGCGGCCATCTCATGCACCTCAAGCGTTTCGTGCAGCGCATACGCCATTTTTTTCAAACCTCCTTACGGTTTCAGCACCACTTTGATGCAACCGTCCGTTCTTGTGTCAAACAATTCATACCCGAGCCCCGCTTCATACAGCGGCAGCACGTGCGTCACGACATCACCAGCATCGATTTGACCGGATGTAAGCAACTCATACATGTAGGGCATGTAGTGGATCACCGGCGCCTGCCCGGAGCGAATGTTCACGTTTCGCTGCATGATGTCTCCGAGCGGAAATCCGTTGTAGCGTCCGCCGTAAACGCCCGTAACCTGAATCGTTCCGCCCTTGCGCACCGCCTGTGTCGCCATCACAAGCGCGCCAAGCGTCCCGCTTTGCAGCTTCATGCCGCTGGCGACAAACTCGAGCTCGCTCATCTTGCCGTCCATACCGACGGCATCAATGACGACGTCGGCTCCGCCTTTCGTGATCTCCTTCAAATGGTTGCCGATATTCGTCTCTTGCTCGAAATTCACTGTTTCCACGCGGTTTGTCCGCTTCGCATGCTCCAATCGATAGTCGACATAGTCGACCGCGATCACCCGGCCCGCTCCTTTCAGCCATGCGAATTTCTGAGCCAACAGCCCAACCGGCCCGCAGCCGAGCACGATCACCGTGTCCCCGTCCTTCACGCCGGCATTGTCTATGCTCCAAAACGCAGTCGTCATCGCATCGGAAATCAAGCACAGCTCCTCATCGGGCTTTTCGCAGCTTTCCGGAATTTTGAAAGGTGTGAAATTCGCATACGGAACACGCAAATACTCCGCTTGTCCACCCGGATAGCCGCCGGTCGTTTCCGAATAGCCGAAAAACGCCCCAATTTCTCCGTGGGCGTTGGACTGATCGCATTGACTTTCCAATTGATGTTGACAATAAAAACATTCTCCACAGGCAATGTTGAACGGAATGATTACGCGATCGCCTTTCTTCAAATGCTTCACTTCCGGACCGACTTCTTCAACGATCCCCATCGGCTCATGCCCGATAATGTAATCTTCGTGCAAATTCGGAATCATACCGTGGACCAGATGTAAATCCGAACCGCAAATCGCAGTCGTCGTCAGACGCACAATCAGGTCGTCAGGCTTTTCGATTCGAGGATCAGGCACGTCCTTCACCTGTACGTTTTTGATGCCTTGATAAGTCACTGCTTTCAATCTCCCGCACCTCCTTCGTCCGGTGTTCGATCGAACATGCCTTTGCGCGACGTGTCGTCCGGAAACAAGCGCATCTGCGCGATCATGGCCGTATTTTTCGCCGAAAGCTGATCAAGCTTGTACTGTTCGTTCAGCTCATACGGGTGGAACCACTTCTTCTCCATCGCCAGTTCGGAGACTTCCGTATGCAGCTGGATCGCGTGCCGGAGCTGTGTTCGCAATAGGGCGCGTACTTCCGGCGACGCCGTTTCCGTCAAAGCAATCGCCGTATTCCGGACCGCTTCTTTCGAACGAATCATAAAGTCCGTCACAAACGTAGCATCCGCCAATTCCGGCAGATGGAGCGCATTAATCGGATCTAAATAATCGTTGTTCATAGCCTATCCCCTTCCATCCAAAATCGGCGTCGGCCGGCTTTCCGGCACCGGCGCCTGAAAAGAAGCTTTCTCGTAAATGGATTGCAGATCGCGAATCCCTAAGAGCGACTGCTCCACATTCTTTTGCATCAACGCCCTCAAATCTTGGTCGAAAACGAGCCCTTGCATCAGTTTCGATTTCGCCAAATCGAGCGTTTTCAAGTTCAGCGCCTCATGAATTTCAAGCGCCTCGTGCGCCGCCAAAGTTTCCCGGTCGATCATCGCTCATCACCTCCGCTCTTATTCTTCCTATATGTTGGGATTGAATACGCCAATTGGCAATAAAAAGAGCTTCGCGCCAGTCCGCAATGCCCGTTTTGTCATGTCAGCCATTGGCATATTTTTAAAATCTGCCGATTCTACGGTTTTGAACGTGTTCCCGCGAAAAAACCCTTGGTTTCCCAAGGGTTGGCTTACGCATCTTCCTCATCGCCGTTTCGGATACCCATCATTGTACAGCGTGATCGACAAGAGTTCCCTATCTTTTCGCATTGAAAAAAATCCCCATCGCAGACACCTTCCGAGATATGTGTTCGTCTTTTTATAAAACGAAAACGACTGCTCGAAAATGGAAATTTCAGATAAAATATCGGTGTTCGATGCACGATGAACATCTCCAAATGATTTGGGCCTTACACCTTCAGTTGCAGATCTCCAAGGGAATGACAATAAAAAAACCCCTTTATCAAGGGATTTGCAGTCTATAAAATGGAGCTTCCAAGCGGACTCGAACCGCTGACCCCTTCCTTACCATGGAAGTGCTCTACCAGCTGAGCTATGGAAGCATGGCTCCACAGGCAGGATTCGAACCTGCGACCCATCGGTTAACAGCCGATTGCTCTACCACTGAGCTACTGTGGAATATTAAAAAGTTGACACTTTTTGAATCTTACGTACCTCAGCACGTCCCCTGCCTCTTCCTCTTTCAAGCCTAAACCTCATGAGTATGCGTCGAGGCAACTCGAAGCAGTTCGATGGAGTAAACGCTCGTCACTGAGCTGCTGTAGAATAGGAAAAGTGCCGGTCCGTCGAACCGCACACCACTTCGTATTATGACATAAAAAAAAGAAGATATGCAAGAGCCCGGCGACGTCCTACTCTCACAGGGCACAAGACCCCATTACCATCGGCGCTGAAGAGCTTAACTTCCGTGTTCGGCATGGGAACGGGTGGAACCTCTTCGCCATCGTCACCGGACTTGCGCTTGCGCGCGTCCTTGGGT
>DASSOY010000043.1 GCA_035700025.1 Bacillales bacterium
TGTTTTTCAAACGCTTCTAATAAAAATGGCCGCAAGTCCTTGCCCCGATGACTCACGTCGAGAAACCACGTTTGGTGGTTAATGCCTGCTGCGGTGATGTCCACTTCGTCCTGCGGCAGCCCGAGCGCCTTCGCGATTTGCCGGTGGCTGCCTTGCACGCCGTGGCACAAACCGACGACGCGGACACCGCCGGCTTTGCGCACCGCCCACGTATTCATCGCCATTGGATTCGAGTAATTGAGGAGCAGCGCCTCCGGCGCAACTTCACGCATATCTGCTGCGATATCCAAGAGAAGCGGAATCGTCCTCAAGGCGAAGAAGACGCCGCCCGGACCGAGTGTATCGCCGACGCATTGATCGACGCCGTATTTCAGCGGAATTTCAATATCACGGCGGAACGCTTCGAGACCGCCGACCCTTGCGGTACAAAACACATAATCGGCGTCCCGAATCGCTTCTTTCCGATTCGATGTGGCAACAATTGTTGCCGGCAGCTCATTCGCCTGGATCATTTGCCGGCAAAGCTTTGTGACTTTCTCAAGATGATCGAGATTGATGTCCATGAAGCGAAATTCCGTATCGCGGAACGCAGCGACCGCGAGAATATCCATCATTAACCGGCGCGTAAATCCGATGCTTCCGGCGCCGATCATCGCCACTTTGATCAAAGCAAAACCCCCTTGTTAAAACGTCACCTTGAACGTTTTAATTTCAAACGGATTGATTCCAAACGAAATCTCGTTGCTATCAAACACCGTTTCTCGTTCCTCTTCCTCTATCAAATTACATTCGACTGCGTGCTGTATCGGCTTTGCAAATTTCAACTTCACTTGTTCGTTGCGGTATTGCTTCGATTCATACACACGAACGACGATCGCATCGCCGTCTTCTGCTTTTTTCACGGTTTCGATCACGACGTGATCATTGTCACATGAGACGAACGAAAAACGGTTCGGCAGTGCTCCGTTCGGATTCGCTTTCACAAATGCAGCGCGAAGCGGATGATTGAGCGCATAGGCTTCTTCAATGACACCGCCGTCTTTCCAATCTCCTTCATGCGGATACAAGCTGTACGTGAATTCGTGTTTGCCGCGGTCGGCGGTTTCATCTGGTCCGATCGATGATTTCAAAAGCGTCAGACGCAGCACGTGATCGCGCACGTCATGTCCGTATTTACAATCGTTCAAAAGCGCCACGCCGTAATTGCCTTCCGACAAGTCGACCCATTTATGGCCGACCGCTTCAAAGCGGGCATAGTCCCAGCTCGTATTCCAATGCGTCGCCCGCTCAATTGCGCCAAACTGAATGTCATACGTCGCTCGCGTCGCACGAATGTTGACCGGAAACGCTGCTTTCAAGAGCGTCTGTTTCTCCTGCCAGTCGATCGTCGTCTTGAAATCAATGCGCGTCGAATGATCGTAAATCGTGACGTCTTGCGTGATCGTCGAATCGAAAAATGTCCATGTTAAGCGAAGCACGCCGCGAAGCGGTCCTTCTTCGATGACGCGGGCATCGGTTAATTCCGTGATCTCGCGCATTTTCTCTTGGTAATAAATATCAATATCCCAAGCGTCAAATTCCATCGGTTTGTCTTCAAACGCTTGAAAAACGTTCGCGGTCGCATGTTCCGCGAGCACTTCGCGTTTGCGGCGCTTATCATAAATCGAGGTCAGCTGACCGTGTGCATTAAGTGTAATCACATAATAACGGTTTTCGAGTTTGTCAGGCTTCACAATCATCGGCTCTAAGGCGTGCTGCACCGGCTGCAAAGTTTCATAGCCGAATGCAGGCACACCTTCGGCAAGCGCAAGATAACGCCCTTCTTCAATCGGCTGCGCGTCCTCAACCTCTCCTGAAACCTCGACCAAATCCGTTCTTGCATGAGACAAACTGTTAAACACAACAACACGATCTTCATCGACGGCAATACCTGTGCAAATTTTATCTAAAGCGTCTTCTGTCACTTCGTTTCCGAGCGACTGCACCCATTCGTAGTCCGCGCGTGCATCCTCATTCACTTGACGGATCGATGAGCCCGGCAGCACGTCGTGAAACTGATTTAAGAGCATCCGTTCCCATCCGTGACGCAAACGTTCGTTCACGTGACAATCGTTTCCGCTCAACAATGACGCCGTCGAGCCGAGCCATTCCGCTTCCCGATACATTTGATCGGCTTTCCGATTCGCCTTCTTTAACGCTGCTTGCGATGTATATGTACCGCGGTGATATTCCAAATACAGTTCGCCGTCCCAAACGGGCACCGATTCATCTTTCACCCGCTCGGCAAGCCGCTCGAAATACGGTTCCACCTTTCCGGTTTCCACTTGCGGGAATCCCGGCAATCCGTCGATCACCCGGCGCGCTTCCAACATTTCTTTCGACGGTCCGCCGCCCCCGTCGCCCCAGCCGTAGGCAAACAACAGCTCATTGTTGATCTCCTTTTGCTGGTAGGCGTCCCAAATGCCTTTAATGCTTTTCGGATCGATTTCCCCGTTGTATGTGTAATGCAAGCTGTCGCGCTCAGGCGTCGTAATAAAATGGGTTAAAATTTCCGTTCCGTCCGTGCCGCGCCATTTGAATGTGTCATACGGAAAGCGATTGAACTGACTCCAGCTGATCTTCGTCGTCATAAACGCGTCTATGCCGCTTTTCTTCATGATTTGCGGAAGCGACCACGTGTAGCCAAAGACGTCCGGCAGCCAAACGACGCGTGTTTCTACGCCGAATTCATCACGCATAAACCGCTTGCCGAATAAAATTTGCCGGATGAGCGATTCGCCTGACGGCAAGTTCGTGTCCGGCTCGACCCACATGCCGCCGGTGATTTCCCACTCGCCGGAAGCGATTCTTTCTTTCACTGCAGCGTAAATGTCCGGATAGTCCGTTTTCAAAAATTGATACAGCTGCGGCGAGCTGTGCATGAACCGGTATTCCGGGTATTGCTTCATCAAGTGAAGAACCGTCGAGAATGTGCGTGAAGCTTTTTCACGCGTATGGTTCAAGCGCCAGAGCCAAGCCATGTCAATATGGGAATGCCCGACCGTGACGACTTTCGGTTTACGCGGATTTTGTTCCTTAATCTCGGCGAGACGCGCCTCGAGTGTCGTAAGTGCTTCACGGAGTGAAGCGTAGTACATCTCTGAACCGACCTTCAGAAAGTCCACTTTATGCATCGAGGCGTTCATCGCTTTTAACAGTTCCGTGCGGCTAAAGTCGTTTTCATCAAGCTCTTTCAACGCGTAAAGCAACGTATCCATTTGATAAAAATAGTGCTCAGCGGCTTCATCAACGCACGCGAGCTCCGCCACTTTAAACCGTCGTACCTCCGGCACTTTCAACACGCTGCTCCACGCTTTCAACGCGACATGAATCTTGCCGTCGCCGATCACTTCCGGCGGCAGCCATGCTTCTTCATGCCAAATGTCGATGCCTTGAAGCGGCTTGCCGTTCACGTACAGCAGCGTTTCCGCCGTTGAACCGCCGCCGTCGCGCGGACCGACCAAAAACCGCAGCACAGTTTTTTCACCTTTCCATTCGGCCGGCACTTCCACTGTCGAACGAAACCAGGCGACTTTGTCATAGCCGCCCCACGTCCGCCCGACTTCGAAATTCTCCCAGGCGCTGTCGTCGAAATCCGGTGCATGCGCGCCGTCACATTCGGATTCCAAATATTTAAACAGTGGAATCTTCTTCGTTTCCCGGCAGATCGTCGTGCGGATTTCATCCGTATGTTTCCGTAATTTTTCTTCCGTAAAAAACAACATGTGTTGCACACTCCCCCGCCTAATCAGTTTCTTCGACGATTGCTTTCAATTGTTTCGCGCTCACCGCCAAGCTGTCGAACGGATCGTTGTCGAATTCTTCTTGTTCCACGGTAAACCAGTCGACGCCGTGTTTTTTTCCTTCACGGACGAGAGAAGCGATGTCCAACTCACCGTTTCCAACTTCGGTACTTACATGTCTGCCATCGACCGTTTTAATGTCCTTGATGTGCAGCGAAACGCACCGATCCCCGTATTGGTCTAAAAGTTCAAGCGGATCACGGCCGGCATACGAAGCCCAAAAACAATCAAGCTCCATTTTGACAAGTGCGGGATCTGTCTCTTCATACAGAAGATCGAATCCAGTGGTTCCCATCAATTCAGCGAACTCGAAATCGTGATTATGATACCCGAAAACAAATCCGGCTTCTCGGCATCGCTCCCCGATTTTATTTAACGTTTCCGCCGTCCGTTTATACGCATCGGCATTCGTTCGCATCTCATCGGGCAATGCCGGACAAATGAGCAGCCGGTTGCCGATCGTTTCATGGTAAGCGAACGTGTCGTTCAAGGAATCCCCTTGAAAACGTTCGATCGGCTCGTGCGCCCCTGCCGGTTCAACGCCTTCAGCATCAAGCAGCCGTTTCACGTCTTTCGCCGGCGTGCCGAAAAATCCGGCAAACTGAATGCTTTCGTAGCCGATGTCGGCCGTTTTTTTCACGGTGCCGAGAAAGTCTTTTTCCGCCGCCGGCCATACCGAAAATAATTGCAATCCGATTTTTCCCATTGTTTATCTCCCCGTTTCTTTCATCTCCTGTTTTGGTCCTTCAAGCGGACAGACGACGACCTCAACGCCGCGATCCGCGATGATTTTCAAACTTTCGGGATCCGCCCGTTCACTCGTGATCAACATGTCGACTGCCTCAAACGGGCAGAACGACAGCAAACCCGGTTTCTCCAATTTGCTATGGTCAGCGAGCACAACTTTCTTTTGCCCGGAAGCGACCATCATTTTCTTTACTTCTGCCTCATACCAATCAGAACTTGTGAACCCTTGGGTGAGCGAAATACCGGACGTGCCGAGAAAAACGATGTCGGCATTGTAATTTTGCAATTCGAGCTGCGTCTGTGAACCGAACACACTCATTGAATTACGCTTCAATTGGCCCCCGAGCATGTAAATGGACGAACTTTCGTTTTTGCTGCATTCCTCGACGATGTTGATGCCGTTAGAAATGATGCTCAAGCCTTGCAAAGAGCGCAAGTGTTTTGCGACAAACCAAGTCGTGGAACCGGCGTCAATCGTGACGATTTGCTCGTTTTGAACGAAGGTTGCCGCCATGTGTCCAATCGCATCCTTTTCTTCATAAAATTGAAATTGCCGCTGCTGCACGGGAGGAACCGTCTGCGACACGCGGTTTAACTCTTCGACGAGAATGGCCCCGCCGTAATTTTTTTTGATCAACCCTTCTTTCGCCAATTCGTTTAAATCGCGGCGAATCGTCTCTTCGGACACGTGAAATTCGTCGACGAGATCGGCGACTTTAACGCTTTTTTGATCGAACAGCTTCTCTTTGATCTTGTTTCGGCGGTGAACGACAATCATGACACGCCCCCCTTTTCTTTCGTTTTCATGTGCGCAAAAGCTTTCTCGAAAAAGTCAGGCTTGCCGAAGCTGCCAGACTTCAAGACAAGCAGCCGTTCAGGGATAGAAAACGTCAGACAGGACGGCAATCCCGGCTCAATTTCGCGATAAACGCGCATGCCGTATACCCCGAGTTGTCTGCACACCGCCGCAGAAGTATCCCCTCCGGCGATCACGAGCCGGTTTTGCCCCGTCGCTTTCACAAGTCGATCAACGACTTCCGCCAATTGTCTTGAAATCCTCTGCGACACTTGTTTTTTCGAAAATCCTTGCTTCGCCCCCGCTTCCCGCGTTCGGTTCACTTGATGCGGCAAGTTCGACGTGTGGACGACAACGTCATCGCCGTTTCTCATTTGCTCGCTCAATACTTTCACACACGTTTCGATCGTTTTCCGGCAGTCGTTGTCCTTAACTAAAGCTGCAGTATCGAGTTCGTACACGAACACCCTTTTTTCCCGCATGTATTCAATTTGCCGAGCCGTTTGCGGCATTAAACTTCCCGCGGCACAGAGCAATCCGCATTCGTTTTCCGGCGGCAAATCGTAAAACGACTCCGGCCGTGTACCAAGCACGGCCGGAAGTTCTTCGGCGATTGCGGAACTTCCGCATAGGACACGAACGTCTTTAACAGCTTCGGCGACCACTCGCAAATCTTCCTGGCACGTGACGTCCACAATGACGTAATGCCACGACTGTTTCGCGCGTTCAAGCCTTTCTCGCAAATGCGACGGACCTTGTCGAACGACTTCGTGATGAATCGCTCCGACGGTTCGTTCCGTTTGCGACTGCAAAATCTCCTGCAAATTCGAGCACATCATCGGATGCACCGGATCGTCGCGGAATTCCGACTGTTCTAATTTTACACCGTTTACGTAATGAATGCCTTCCCGTGTAATTCTTCCATTTTTCGGAAACCCGAGCACGACTACCGCAAACGACTCATTTAAAGCATCCAGCATCGCGTCGAATTCGGCCCCGATATTTCCGCGAAAGACCGAACATGTTTTATTGATGAAACGATCGGCTCCTGCTTCGACAGCTTTCATTGTCGCACGAAACACTTTGTTGTAAGCCGTATTCTTGTCGTCGAATCTTGAATCAGTATCCAAAATCAACACGTCGGGAGCCGACCGGCTCGTTCTTTGAGCTGCAAGTGCAACATGTTCGTGATCATACACATCACTGACGTAATGGTTTTTGGCGAACATGCTGCCGATATCGTTCGCTCCGGTAATGTCATCGGCAATTACGCCTATCATTGCGGCCACTCCCTTCGTTTTTTATATCCGGAATCGTTCAAGAACGACTCGACCGTGCGGTCGTCAAGCGGGTTGAAATCAAGTTCGCTCTGTTTGCCGGTGACGACCATCCGACACGCAAGTTCCAATACTTCCATCGCATTCCTCGCTTCATTAACTGTTTCGTCAAAGACGAGAACGCCATGGTTTTCCAGCAGCAGTATGTTCGCTTTCCTCGCTTTCTTGCGGACTTCGTCCGCAAGCGCGGCTGAACCCGGATGTCGATAAGGGACCCGTTCGACACGCTCGAGATAATACATTGTCTCCACGAACAAATCGGAACGAATTTCAAAATTACGTGAACAAGCAGCAAAGGTACTGTAAAAGGGGGCTGCGTGAAGAACCGCACCTACTTCTGAACGTTCCTCATAAACAGCTTTGTGCATCGGCCATTCTTTCGACGGTTTCCCGCCTTCCGGTGACCGGCTCTCATCAAGGAAACACGTCGCAAAAGAAGTCTCATTCAATTCACCGAGCCTCGTTCCGCTCGCCGTAATCAAACAACGGCCGCAATCGAGGCGTATGCTCATGTTCCCGGCATTCCCCCAAGCAAGATGACGGTCAACTAAATCCTTTCCGGTTTGTATAAGAACGTCGATCATTTCATTCCGTCCATTCGAGAAGGTTCGTCTCATAAACGTCCTCGTCTTCGTTTTTCGGAATCCGGAACGTTTTGATCTCCGAAGGTTGGAACACCGCTTCAATGGAGCGGCCGAATTTCGGCAGCCGAATCGTCGCCTTCGTCGCGTGATTCACAGTTTCATGAGCGCGCAAAATCAAGTCGTCATTATCTTCCGCTTTTTTCAGCGCCGTCACCGCGACATTGTCAACGTTTACTGACAAATACGAGTCTTTTTGCGGGAGTGTGCCCTGATGATACGTTTCGATAACCGCTTCCGGCGGCTGGTTCAGTTCGGCCGCTTTTTGCACCGTATCGGCGGTTTCCCAATTTCCTTCATGCGGCAACAATACGTAACGGAAACGTTGAATGCCTTGATCGATGTAGGAATAATGCCCTTCCGGATCAGGAACGAGTGGATCGTGATGGGCATAAATCGGACTCCTCAACACCGTCAACGACAATTCCTTGTTCAAAATATCAAAGCTGTATTTTCCATCGTTCAACACGCTAAGCCCGTACAGTTCGCCGGTTCCAGGATGGGTGCCGGATACGTCGATCCAGCTTTGTCCCGGTTCCTCCTCACCGTTGCACTCTCTAACGATTCGCCCGTACGGAATTTCATAAGTTGCTTTTCGAAAAACGAGATTAACCGGAAACTTCAATTTCAACACTTTCATTTGCTCTTGCCAATTGACGGTCACATCCACTTCGACCGTGTTCAACTCCCGATACATCGTGAAATCTTGCACAAGCGTCGACTTGCCGAATTCACTCGTCACGCGAATAACTGATTTCACCGGTCCATGTTCGACCCGTTTTACGCTTTTCGCCTTGAACGTTCCACATTCGTCACGGTAACTGAGCACGTTGTGACTCCACGTGTCGCTTTCGTCATTCATAACGACCGGACGTGCGGCCGGGCCGTCCAACAATTCAAGGTTTTTGTGTTTGTCATAAAGGCTCGTCACAAAACCGGTTTCCGGTTCGATCTCGACACGATATTGTTCATTTTCGAGCGTATGGTCGTTGGCTTTAATCGAAGGGAACGTCTTCCCTTTTTCTCCTCTCAACAATTTATAGACCCGATAGCCGAAAGGAGGCAAATCCGCGACAAAACTAAGCCTGAACCGTCCGCCCGCCGTCGCTCGCGATTGTACGGCCTGATAGGCTGCTTCTTTTCCTTCATCATCGACGAGACGATCGTATTTCTTTAACCCGCCGACTTCAAGTTCTACATTCACACGGCTTTGCCAACTGTGCGGGTTGAAAACGACAATCGGTTTCATGCCTTCCTCTTCTTCGATGTCAATCCGCCACGATACCGATTGAACGGCATAATTGAGGGCACGCGAAGCGATCGCTTTCGCTTCTCCGTACTCGTCACGCGCATCTTCATAAGCTTCTTCCAAGCTCGTTCCCGCCAAAATGTCGTGAAACTGGTTGAACAAGACATTTTTCCAAGCGCGGCTAAGGTCCGGATACGGTTGACCGGTCGTCCACAAGGCGACAGAAGCGAACTTCTCTGCCTTTACTAATAAATTTTCCGCTTCCCGATTCCATTTTTTCACACCGGAATGGGCGGCATAACAACCGCTCGCATGGTGTTGCAGATCGTCGTGCACGACTGGATAAGACAAGTCTGCCTCCGATAATTCCGCAAAAAAACGGTTTGGTGTACTGAATTTCAGACGCGGAAAATTCGGATCCTCGTTTAACCTTCGAATGCTGTCAATGTTTTTTTTCGTCGGTCCTCCGCCATGATTGCCGACCCCGTAAAAGCACATTAAGTCGGTAAAAGGTTCCCGCAATTCACCGGCCGTTCTCCGCACATGTTTGTCGAGTTCTTTCCCCCACGTGCAATATTCGAATGGGATGCGAAACGTGAGCACTCGGCTGCCGTCGTCCGATTCCCAAGTAAACAGCCGTCCGGGCAGTCCTTTTTCCTGCGGCGACGGTCGCATAAAGATGTAAGCATCCATACCTGACTTTCGCAAAATTTGCGGAAGCATGCCGTGATGGCCGAAACTGTCGACGTTATAGCCAACCTTCGCCGTGACCCCAAATTTTTCTTGAAAATACCGTTGCCCGATTAACCCTTGACGAACAAATGATTCGCCTCCGGGAATGTTGCAGTCGGGCTGAACCCACCATCCGCCGACGATTTCCCAACGCCCTTCGGCGATTCGTTGGCGAATTTCTTCAAACATCTCTGGTTCATTCTGTTCAATCCATTCGTAATTGGCTGCAGAACTCGAAGTAAACAGAAAGTCGTCCGATTCTTTCATTCGGTCGAGCGCTGAGCGAAAAGTCGCTTTCGTTTCTTGAAACCCTTCTTGCCATGGCCAGAGCCAGACCGGATCGAGATGCGCATTGCCGATCATATGCAGCGTCGGCTGTGTGTCGACCGGTGTCTTCACTTTTGTTGATCGTTCCGTTTGATTCGTCATACGGCTTCCCCTCCCATTTTTATGAAGTAGACGTTACTGGATTCTGCAACCAACTGCCTTTCCAGTCAAACCCGCGAACGGATGCACGTTTCACGGCGTCGGCGGCGAACAAATACAACGCAGCGGACCACGACTGGCCCCCGTACCCCATCGGACGACCGGATTCCCCGTGGAACCATTCGTTGAATTCCCACGGTTTTGCTTTACCGTCCCGGTTCATTTCCGTTAATTTATCCAACTGCCGCTCGGCCTCGGTCTGTCTTCCGGCTTGCACGAGCGCCGCTACGTAAAATGCGCCGATGAACGGCCAAGCCCCGCCATTATGATAATGATACGGTTGATTCAAATTGCGGACACGGTAATACTCGCGCCAATCTTTGTCGCCGGGATGGATGACCGGATAACAGGCGTTCACTGGATACGGTTCGTTTAACCCGCACCCGTGGATGTAGTCGAGAATTTTATCCGCTTTCGTTTGATCCGCGACACCGAACAAGATGGCTAACAAATTGGCTAACGTGTCAAAACGGTCCGCGTAATCGCGAAAAGCCATGTACGGCAAATAAAACGGACGTTCAACGAGCTCGGTTTCGGTGCGTTTTAACGGATACAGCCATTCCTTTCGTTCATTCGCTACCCAAGCATAGTCGTTTGGTTCTTCCGGCCCGACCCAAAGCAACACGTTAATCTTTTTGCGCACGTCTTCAGCTTTGGCAAAATACTTGCTAACGTCGACACCGAGCGCTTTGCCCATTTTCCCCATCGCATTCCACACAGCAAAATATAAGACGTTGTCGAACAAAACGTTATACCGATTCGCGAATAAATCCGCCCAATCCATGGCTTCATGAACCTCGAGCAACCCGCATTCGTTGGAATCTTGATATTCTAGCCAGAGCAGCGCTTGTTGCAAACTCGGCCAAGCTTGACGGAGAAAAGCAATATCGCCGGTATGATAAAACGTATAATAATGGCTGATGACATACCATAAGTTGCCGTCCACGCAGCCTGCATGAATCGTGTCCTCGATTGCCTTGCCTTCGACACCCTCAACCTTCAGTTTTCCGCCGTGGGCGATTAAGGCAGGATCTTCGACATTCGTCTGCCCGACATTGTGAGGGATTTTTCCAAGTTTCGACTGAAAACGACGCAGCGTTTCAAGCGATCGTTTCTGAATCGCAAGCCCCTCAGCATCCTTGCAAAGCAAAAGACCGAATCCGCAAATCATGCTGTCACGCGCCCATACTTGTTGATACGCTTGATTGGATCCGAGCAAGCCAAGTTCTCCGCCGTTGGCAAGCAAGACGGATTCCGCCCGCTCGGTCCCTTCTCGTACCAGCGCCTTCATGACTGAACGCCTTTCGATTCCCCGGCTTGATCGAGCGCATAGTCGATAAGCGGCTGTAAGACGTTTCCGGTAATTTGTTTCGGTTGTTGCCGAATGTCCACCATCGACTCGTTTAAAGCTTGCACCACCGGCTTATGGTCTTCACCTTTTTGAAGAGCTCCGAGCAGTCGAATCGCTCTTCGTCCTGCCCACGCCCAACTTTCAAGCGGGATGATCCAATCAATCAGATCCTTGCGCAACGAATAATTCGTCATACGGTTTTTTAAATGATACCCTGCTTCGTCAAGTTCGTCCAAATATTCGTGCAAGTCGTGTACAGCTTGGCTTTCGGATATTTTTTCATCGTTTTGGAGTGCCGCAAGCGCACGTTCCGTTAGTTGTCTCAATTTCACAGCATTTTCGTGTTCCAATGCCGACTGTAAGGCGTTTTCGGCGAGCCGCTTCAACGGTTGGAAACTATCGTTCCCGCCGATTTTTCGCAGAGCAAAGTCCCAAGACTCCCACGGATCGTAAGCTTGCGGATTCCGGAAATAATCCCTGAACGTCAAAAGCGCGATTTTCGAGGCTTCCGGCTGCATCATCGTATTGACAATGATGCCTTTGCAAACGTCGGACAGCCGTTCGTCGCGGCCGGTAATCGGGCCGATGTGCAGTTCCGGCTGCATCGCGAGGTCGTTGACCGGATAATTGTCCCAGATGAGCGGTTTTCTTCGTGCGACTTCGGCAAACGCTGAGGTTTCCGCCGCATCAATTTTCGGGCTGACGATTTCCGGACCGGTGTAAAAAACATCAATGTCCGGATGCAAGCCGCCGCCAAGTTCTTTCATGTAGTCGCCGAACGGGGCCGTGCCGTGATAGTCAGTCGGACACATAATCAACTTGTTCTCCGAATCCATGGATTTCAGCCATTCATGCACGTGATTGCACACATGAACGTGAGCTTCCGCGTAACTGTTGAATTTTTCCCGCTCTTCTTCGTAGTGAAAGACGGAAGCGATATCATCAAGCAGCAAACCGAACGTTTTTACCCCGATTTGATAAAAAGCTGCGAATTTCTGTTTGATGAAGTCCAAATCGGCTTCGGATGCATAATTCATCGAAACACCGCAACCGAGGGAGTAACAAAAGTCAATCCCTTCGGCGGCGCAAAGATTTATCGTGTTCGCGAACTGTTCCATAATCTCCGAAGGATACGGTTCCCTCCAACGCGCGCGATGCTGCCGGTCATTTTTCGGTCCGTAAACGTACAAATTATATCCGTTCCGGGCAATGAAACGAATCAAGTCGTTTCGTTCCGGCGGCGTGTAATAAACGCCGTAAAAACCTTCGATGACACCACGCACGTCAAATGGTGATGAAAGCAAACCTAATCACTCCTTTTCTTGTTCGTCTTTTTCAAAGGTCCAAGCTTTTCCGGCGCTTCCCAAATAATTGTTCATCTTTGCGGACGCCACCTTCTCGACCGTCGTTTGACCCTTTGCCAGTTGACCTTCCGAAAGCGACCGGCATTCGTCATTCGTCATTCTTTCGGACAACCCTAACGCTTCGAGCCATGCGACCTCCAAATCGGTCGCAATGTTCACTTTGCTGATTCCACCGTTCGGCAAGTGCGTCGCGTGTTTGATCATCTCGGCGGGAACGCCCGAACCGCCGTGCAAAACGAGGGGGATTTTGGTCAACAATCGGATCTTTTGCAGCCGGTCATAATCAATTTTCGGTTTTTTGACATCATAAACACCATGGGCTGTGCCGACGGATGCGGCGAGTGCGTCAATGCCGGTCTTTTCGACAAAATATTGCGCTTCCTTTGGATCGGTGTACAATTCTTCGTCGGTATCCGTTTCGACAAAATCGGTCGTACCGATTTTTCCGAGCTCCGCTTCCACGGAAACACCTTTTTCATGAGCGTACTCGACGACCTCTCTCGTCAACGCAATGTTTTGTTCGAGCGGTTGGTCTGACGCGTCGATCATGACTGACGTAAAGCCGGCAGCAATCGCATCGGCAATCACCTCGAAGTCTTTCGTGTGATCCAAATGCAACGTAACGGGTACGGTGATTGAGTCTTCCTCCAACACGCGGTAAAACTGGTTCGCGAATTCAAAAGGCGCGATCCCGTAGCGAACGAGTTCCTTTTGTGAAATTTGCACAATCAGCGGCGAACGGTTACGCTCCCCGGCAAGCAAAATCGGTTGGATCATCGGAACATATCGCGGCGAAAACGAACCAACGGCAAAACAACCTCGCTCAGCAGCACGCAGCATGTCTTTTAAGGTCAACACGTTTTTCGGTTTCGTATCGGTTCCCATCTCTTCAACTCCAATTTGAAAAATATTGTCTCAAGGGATCCTGAAGCCTCATATAACCGTTTTCGTATACGTTTCGGTAAGCTTCATGACGCTCTTCATCAGGCGTGAATTCCATCATTTTTTTTGTGAACATTGACCGCGCTTCTTCGTAACTCTCGTAAATGCCGCATCCCATTCCTGCGGCTATGGCGGCGCCGAACAGCGTCGCTTCTCCCATTTCCGGTATGAGGAAGGTGCAATGGGATACATCTGCTTTCATTTGCATCCAATGGGGATTGTTCGTTCCCCCGCCGACTGCAACCAACGTCTCAATCGGTGAATCGGTCAAAGCAGCGGCGCAACGGCGGATCGCCTCCATCTCATAGCACGTTCCTTCGAAAATCGCCTTTAGCAACTCGTTTCCCGTATGATGGTTCGCAAAGCCAACGAACGCTGCTTTCACGTGCTGATCAGGCCGTGGTGCCCCGCTTCCAGACAAATACGGAAAATATAAAATTCCCGTAGGCGCTGCATCGGTTTTCGAAAGTTTTTGCAAGATGCGTTCGTACGTAAGCGTCTCGCCGGAAGCGATTTCTCTCCGCAGCCATTCGATCGATCCTCCCGATGCGGGAAGTCCTCCCATCCAAAAGTATGCGTCACCAATGACGTGCAGCCCGAAAGATAAGCCTGAGTGAAACGCTTTTTCGTCAAGCTTCTTCTCTTTCATTGTTCCGACGAGCGTTTCCGCCGTCCCGACCGAATCAAACACGATTCCCGGTTCCACGGCACCCGCCGCCAATGCGGCGCACACGTGGTCATGACCGCAGACCGCCACAGGCACTCCGCGCAAAAAAGGCAATTCATCCAATGTTTCCGCTCCGTCGGCGATTCGCCTTCCACTCGGATGAACGTCGGGAAACAACGCCGGGTTTAGATCAAATACCTTTAACAGCTCGCGATCCCACTGTTTTGTATCAATGCGAAAAGCGTACGTTCTCGAGGCAAGCGTGTAATCAGTCGCGAAAGCTCCCGTCAATCGATAAGCCGCATAATCCGCCGCCGACAGCCACACGCATTCATCAAGCCACAGGCGGGATTGATGGCGGGCAATCCATAACAGCTTCGCCAATCCGTATTTGCGGCTCGGCCGCAATCCGCTTTTCATAAATTGTTCATACGGATCGATGCGGCGCTCGATGTCGTCGCATTCCTCTGTCGCTCGATCGTCAAACCACGGAAGAAAACCCGTACGCGCTTGACCGGTTTTGCGATCAAGCAGCAAACCGGTTTCCGCCATGCTCGAAATACCGACAGCCGCAATGTCTTCGCCGCCGTCACGAGTCAGTTCGACAATCATGGAAACGATTTGTTTCCACATTTCAACCGGATCGTAGTTCGTTTGCCGAACTGCCGTTTTCACAGCCGAACCGTCAACTGCGAACAATCCCGCTTTGCAATGTGTCGTACCGATATCGATCGAAAGCACCCGACTCATCGTCGGCCTTCCTCTAATGTTTGTTTTACTCGTTTCATTCCCGATTCCGGACTGGAGAGGAATTGTCCGCGAATCGCGGCCGGGAGCCGCTCCACCGCTTGAGCCATCGAGGCTTGCGCCAAAACGACGACATCCGTTTTTTTCGCGAGATCCGCCAAAGATTCAGCTACGAGCCGGTCATGTTCCTGACGGTCACCGGCGGCCAAAGCTCGATACGCATCATCAGCCAACAAAGGTTGTACCTCAATCGCCGCCTTTCGCGCGGTTGCTTTCTCTTTCAACAATTGCACGGTCGGCCGCAAGGTCGTCGAAAGCGTTGCCGCCACTCCAACCGTATTCCCTCTGTTTACCGCCGTTTCAGCCATCGCTTCGTCAATCCGCACGACCGGAATCGACAATTCCTTTCGCATCTCGGCAACCGTTTCGCCGACGGATGAGCACGCATTCAAAACGACGTCCGCTTCTTCTGCTTCGGCATATTTTGCATACTGCAGCAATTTATGCTTTACTTCGTTAACGTCTCCATCGTTGACAAGCAGTCTTGGCAAAATCGAATCGTCGACGAAATTAATAACTTCACAGTCGCCAATCAACCGAAGTGCCAACTGTTTGAGCGGTTCGACCGTAACCGGGGTCGTATGGATTATCGCTAATCGACATCCCATCCTATCCACCTCCTTATAAAGTTTCGAGTAAGTTGAACCGAGCATTCGCTCATTCTTTTTTCATCTGTTAGGTATTCATATGATACATAAACCTATGTACATCCTCAACGACGTCGTAGCCGCCGGCTCAATCACGGCAATGTATCCGATTTTCTACATGCATCCGACGATCCGATCACGAGCGACGGTTAAACGAATACATGTAAGCAACGCCGCCGAGAGATTTGCCTGTCTTTAAACATGTTCTTCACGAACGTCATCACGCGGCCAACGCCATGCTTTTTACATCCAAAGGCATTTAGGCTCCCACGATGTTAATCGCTGTTGCGTCATGCGTATGGGCCGTTATATTTTTCTTCCGGCGGTGATGTCCATGCCCTCAATGAAATAGCGCTGGAACGCGAAAAATAATAGGACGACAGGCGTAATCACGAGCAGCGATGCCGCCATCAAATAGTTCCACTGCACGGAAATTTGTTCTTTAAAAGTCGCAAGCCCGATTTGCAACGTGTATAAACTTTCATCGTTCACGTACAGCAACGGTCCGACAAAATCGTTCCAGGCTCCGTTGAACGAGAAGATCGCCACAGTCGCGATCGCCGGTTTCGCCATTGGAACGGCGATTTTCCACCAAATGTAAAAATGGTTGGCGCCGTCGATTTTCGCCGCTTCGACGTAATCGTTCGGAATTCCCATGAAAAATTGACGAAGCAAAAAGATGAAAAATGCGCTTCCGAAAAACGACGGAACGATTAACGGCAAATACGAGTTCATCCAGTTGAGTTTCGTAAAGATGATGTATTGCGGAATCATCGTCAGAAACGGAGGAATCATCATCGTCGCGAGCACGATCGCGAACAAAAGGTTTTTTCCGCGAAACTGAATTTTAGCAAACCCGTAGGCAACGAACGTATTGCACAATACATTACCGATTACGACAAAGAACGTAATGAACAACGTGTTCAACGCATACCGAAAAAACGGAAAAGCCTTGATCGCATCGACATAGTTTTCCAGATGGATCTCTTTCGGGTAAAACGTCGGGGGAAAATGCATCACTTCCGTCATTGATTTCAAGGAGGTCGAAATCATCCACCAAAGCGGCGACAGAATGACGATGCTTCCGGTCAACAAGACAATGGTCACGATGATCTGCGAGATTTTCTTTTTTCGTTTCACACTTTGAAAATAATGCGACTTTGCCGTCGAGATGGCCATTACTTGTCTCCCCCCTCATAGTGCACCCACTTTGGAGCCACTTTGATGTTAATGAGTGTCAAGCCGAAAATAATGACGAACAGCACCCAGGACATCGCCATCGCATACCCCATGTCAAAAGACCTAAATGCCTTGTTCCACATGTGCAAATTGAAGAACAACAAGGAATTGAGCGGCCCGCCTTCGCCGTTGTCAGTCATGACGTACGCTTCTTGGAAAATTTGAAAACCGCCGATCGTACTCGTTACGAGATCGAAAAAAATGACCGGCGTAATCATTGGAAAACTGATATGCAGAAATTTCCTGAACGGTGAAGCACCATCGATCTCCGCCGCCTCGTACAGCGTTTTCGGAACACCTTGCAAAGCCGCGAGATATAACAGCATACCGCCTCCGACGTTCCACATTTGCATTAATATCAACGCCGGCTTTGTCCAATCGGCATCAAACAACCACGCGGGACCATGTATGCCGAACCACGCAAGCACCGTATTAATTAAGCCTTCCGGCGACAATAATTGCATCCAGAGCAAGTATACGGCGACGCCGCTTAATACCGCAGGCAAATAATAAACCGTCCGAAAGACTCGCATTCCTCTGATTTTTTGGTTGAGCAACAAGGCAATGAGCATTGAGCCGAGGGTCGTTAAGGGTACGGAAAAGATGACGTAATACATCGTGTTGTATAATGATTTCCAAAAGATCGGATCGATGGTAAACGCTTTTACGTAATTTTGCAATCCGATAAAATCCATTTGCGAGGTGACATCATAATTCGTCAAGCTTCCGTATAGAGAAAACAACATCGGACCGGCTTGCAGCCAGAGAAAGCCGATGATCCACGGCAAGATGAATAAAAACCCTTGATATTCCTCCCTTTTTGCAAGAGGGGAAAGCCCTTTTGTGCGCGCGATCTTTGTTTTCGTTTTTGCTTTTGCCGAAACAGCGGGCGTGGCCAATGGATTTCAACTCCTTTAGTGTGAAATAGGCGGAAGGAGTACCGCGTCGCGATCCTCCTTCCACCGCATCGCCTTATTGATTTGCTTTGATCGACTGTTCGACCGCATGCTGCGCCTGATTCAGTGCTTTTTCAACAGGCATTTGCCCTAACAACGCTTTATCGAGCGGCGGATTCACCTTGTCGAGGAAATTCGGTGCTTTCAATGGATATGGAGTGACCACATTATTTTTGACACTTTCTGTAGCCACTTTGTAAACCATCTGACTTTCATCGTTTAATTTCGGGCTGTCTCCGGCAGCCTTCGCTGCTTCGATATTAGCGACGTTATCAAACGTATGAACCGCCCAATATTTCTGCGCTTGCTTCCCTGTCAAATACTTGATGAACTCCCACGCCGCATCCGGATGCTTCGATCCTTTCGGAATTTCGACTTCAAAACCGCCGCCCCAAGACGTATGACCGCTGCCGGGTTTGAATTCAGGCATTAACGTTACTCCGAAGTTCAAATCTTTTGCATAATCGCGGATTTGCGTATAAAAAGTTGCCGCTTGCACGTACATGCCGAGCTTTCCGGTAAGAAAAGGATTCGCTTGGCTGTTTTTGAAATAAGCATCATAACGGTGGATCGTGTCCATCCCGTACTTTTCATTCCACTTTTTCAGCCAATTCATGACTTCAACGCTCGTCGGATCGTTAATCACCGGCTTCATATCCGAGTTGAAGTACGCGTCTCCATCCGCGTTTTCCAGCCAAATATCTTTCCCGACACCCCATAACGGATAGAAACCGATCGTTTCGTATTGGTCTCCGTTCTTCACGTCAAGCTTATTCGCATATTCCCAGAGCTCTTGCCACGTTTCAGGCGGATCGTTCGGGTCAAGTCCCGCTTTTTTGAACAAATCTTTGTTGTAAAACAACACCCTTGTATCCGTGTTGTACGGAACCGCGTAAATGTCGCCGTTATAATCCATCATGTCCCATAGCTGCGGAAAGAAACGTTTTCCGAAATCATCGCCTTCTTTTTCAATATACTTTGACAAGTTGGTAATCTGATCTTTCGAAGCACGCAGCGGAACGGACATAATGTCTTGAACAACAACGTCCGGCGGATTCCCGGCAGCGACGGACGCCAATTCCTTCGTCCAAATGTCGCCCCACGGTAAATACGTATACTCCACTTTAATTTTGTCTTGCGATTTATTAAATTCATCAACCATGTGCTGAATGACCGGACGTCTCGTTTCAGATCCCCAAAACGACCAGAAATTGACGATCGTTTTTCCATCGCTTGATTGATTTCCGCCAGATCCGGAGGCGGTATCCGAACCGCCGGAACCGGAACAACCCGTCAACAATGCGGACAATGACATGACCAACACCAAAACGAACATGAAACCCTTTTTTCTCATTGTTTTTCCTCCCCGAAAAATTTTGTCCTTTCATTCGGCGTGCCTCATGCGTACGCCGCCCATTCCGTTGATGGTGAACGTGGGTCAAATATGTAGAGAACCCTCGCTTTCCTTTCACAAAAGGATTTGACTAGATGGTTTACGTTGTTCGTTCACCGAAAAGCGCTTCTTCCCCGTCCATCGTTCCCCCTTTCCAATTCCTCTTCCAACCGAAAGATGCGCTCACCTCCTTAAAGAATGTCCGGTTCGTTAAAAATGAACGATGCTGTTTTTCTCCAAAGCTTTCACGATTCCGAGCGTAGTCGCCAATGATTTCAGGCTGTCGCCGAAATCGGATCGAATCCGTGTTGAATCCTGATCCCGAATCGCCATCGCGAATTGTGCCAGCTCTCTTTCATAGAACGATTCTTCATTTTGAAAAAAGACCGGTTCTTCGTCGAGATGCCCTCGAACCGACCCGTCCGCCAAGTCGAGAACTAGGCAGAGCCGGTCGGAAATGAACTCGATTTTCGTGTAATATCCATCGAACGCCCACGAGTGGGTATGATTTTGCAACACTCCGCTCCGGTAACGCAGCGAGAGGCTGAAACTATCTTCCACCGTAAAATTATCCGATTTCGCTACGACGAGATTTTCTTGAAATCCAGCAGCTGCTTCCACCTCGTCGTCAAGTAAATAGCGGCACAAATCGAAGATATGGATCGCCTGGTCGAAGATCGCGCCGCCGGATTTTTCCTTGTCGAAAAACCATCGCGGCCAATGATCCCTGAACGCCAATCCATCGAGCATCGCGCTCCGGACAAGAGAAACTTTTCTCCCACGCAGCCATTCGCGGCATTGATCAACTGCGCCCGCATAACGGAACATGAACCCTACATTGTTCATCACGCCGCTTTCTTCGAATAAACGATGAATCTGTTCCCCTTGCCGAACATCTTTCGCCGGCGGTTTTTCGACGAAACAAGGGATCCTTCTTTCAACGACTTTTGTAATCGGGGCAAGCCTTGCTTCCGGCGGTGTGCATAGGACGACGCCGTCCGGCTTTCGTTCATCCAACATCTTTTCGCAATCGCTGTATGCCGGCAGCCCTGTTTTCTTTTCCGCTTTTCGCAACGTTTGCTCATTTTTGTCACAAATCGCGACTAACTCGACGCCGGCGATCTTCTTTAACGAGGCAAGATGCCCTTGTCCTTGAAATCCCGTTCCGACCACGGCTAATCGAACCAAGAAACACCCTCCTTTTGACGTAATATTTCGAATTCTCTTCCGTTTAGTGGCTCAACAGTTCTTCGATCATTTGCAGTGCCTCGCCGCATTCCCGTGTCGGATCATGGTCTTCGCTTTCTTGTTCGACGGAGACGCGATCATCATAACCGATTTGTTTCAGCGTACGAACGCATTGCTCAATATCCACAACTCCACTTCCGAGTGCGACGGGATGATGGCTTCCGACTTCCTTTACGTCTTTCAAGTGAACATTGAATAAGCGGTCGCCCATTAATTCCAACGCTTTTTCCGGAGGGAACCCTTGGGTTCCAAACCAACCTGTATCGACACCTGCTCCCAACCAATCGCGGTACGGTTCGATCACTTCAAGAATTTCGTCCGGATGTTTTTCCGGATGATTTTCCACGGCGACCTTGATGCCATATTGTTCGCAATAGTCGTTTACAATCGGTGCGCCTTGTTTTGTCACACCGCTCGTGATTAAATCGATACCGAACATTCGACTCGTCCGAAAACAAAGTTCCGTCCATCGCGGATAATTCAACGGATCGCCTAAATGGCACGTAAATCCGATCATTTCCAGTTCGCTCTTGCCAGCGATCATTTTCATTTCGTCGGCCAAATCCTGTGTCATGAACTTCGGAAACGCATGACCCATCCAAAGCTCGATGCAGCGGAAACCGGCTCCGGCAATTGCTGTGCACAACTGTTGAAATTCTTGCAAACAGAACGTCTCGATTACGCGCCGTTCTGCTTCGCCCCAATCATCCATGGAAACGGAATAGTTCGACGGCTTCGCAAAGTAACTGGCGGTGGCGAGGCCGACCTTCATACACGAACACCCTTTCTTACAAACGCTTACATTTTTTTCTGTTCAAGGTTCTATGTGGTTTTTCTAACGTTTCATGTGGGTTTTTGAATGATTTAAACCGATGGTAAATGAATCACCCAAAATTGTCAATAGCCTTAACTAAAATAATTTTACGAAGATTTTCAGATCGACGGACAACGCTGGATAGACTTCGTTGAAGCCCATCAATTACCTTCTTGAATGCTTGCAACAAGCAAACGAGGAACCCTCTTAATAGGAGTTCCTCGTTTCGATCATGTTTTATGCGGTTGTGTATGGATGGGTTATTCTCGTTCGCTCGCCAACGGAACGTTCGCAAGTACTCTTCGCGCTGCGGATTGAATGATAAAGGCAGGCAGGCTCGCCCCGAATAATACAATCATTCCTGAAAAGTACGGGAAGAAGTAAAAGAACAAAAAAAACATTGCCGTTCCCCCGACCATCGCCAGTGTCGACATGACATGAGACAAGCCGAAGACGAGCGACACCTTCACAGATTGGAAAACGGTTAATCGGAAAGCGGTGTATACTGGAAAAAAATAAAGTGTCGTTACGAGATACAAAAGAAGGACAACGTATACCGCAAGCTGCATCGCGGTTGCTGCGAATCCGTCATGATTCGTCAAAAATCGTACATCCAGATAGAGGAAAAAGCCAATCAAGCCCCATAACAAGCCGAAGCCGTTCAAACGTAAAAAATGATTGCGGTAAACCTGCCAAAATACAGGCAGCACACGAAAGTCGTCCTCTCCCTTCAGCCACTTGCCCAAGACCGAAAACAGCGCCGCAGTTGCTGGAATAACACCGAACAATACAGCCCCGCACAAC
Source organism: Bacillales bacterium (assembly GCA_035700025.1). Classification (NCBI taxonomy): domain Bacteria; kingdom Bacillati; phylum Bacillota; class Bacilli; order Caryophanales; species Caryophanales bacterium. Next base: position 22,063 of record DASSOY010000043.1, read on the forward strand.
GAAAACAACAACCAAACAAGATTGGCATAAGCCAACTTCATCGCCCATTCGCACAGGACGTACAGAGTACCGGTAATGTTCTTCACCCTTATCCCCCCTCTCTGCCTTTTATTCGCGACGTTCTGCCTCGTGTTTCGGTTTGAAAAGCGGTTGGAATACGTTTGCAAGGACAAGTCCGAACGCAATCGCTCCTGAAATCAAAAAGACTTGTGCGGCAAGCTCGACGGCTGCATAATAATCATTGCTGACAAAACGGCGCATCGTGTTGTAAGCAACCCCTCCCGGAACGAGCGGAATAATGCCGGCGGCGCTGAAAATAATTACCGGCATTTTGTAAACGCGGGCGAACAATTGCGAAAGGACGGCAATCGCAAAAGCAGCCGCCGCAGTCGAAACGACAATGTTTAACTGAACGACTGACAGGAGGACGTCATAAATGACCCAGCCGGTCATGCCTGCAATTCCGCCAGCGAAAACTGCTCTCCGGGGGACGTTGAACAAAAAGCCGAATCCTGCGGAGGCGATAAACCCGGTAATGAACATGGTCAAATTCATCGAATGTTCCCGCCTTTCATATCCAAGCAATAACGATGGCGATGCCGGCACCAATGGCCGTCGCCGTAAGAAATGCCTCCGCCCCGCGCGACAAACCGGATACGAGGTGACCAGCCATTAAATCGCGAACGGCATTTGTGATGAGCACGCCGGGGACGAGCGGCATGATTGAGCCGATGATAATGAGATCCAACGCCGAACCAAACGACACATATACAAACAAGCGAGCGATTACACCGATGCTGAAAGCTGCAAACAATTCGGAGAAAAAACGCACGTGAAGGCCTTTTTGGAACCGCAAAAACAAATAATAGCCGGTGCCGCCGGTGATGAATGCCGGAGCAGCATCCGACCAACTGCCGTCAAACATGAGCAAAAAAGCGGCGCTCACAAATGCCGCCGCCGACACTTGCACCCACTCCGGAAAAGACGTTTCCGCCTTATCGACGGCCTTCAATTGAGTCAATGCTTCATGCAAAGAAAGTTTTCCTGCGCTGGCTTCCCTTGACACGTGATTCACCATCGCCACTTTGTGCAAATCGTTCGAACGGTCAGTGATGCGGATGAAGGTTGTCTTCTCTTTTGTCCCATCCGCTCCCCCGACCGACAAAATGATGCCGGTCGGCGTTACGAAAGCATGAGACGTTTTCGCCGCGAACGATTGCGCCAGCCTTCTCATCGTATCTTCGACGCGGTACGTCTCTGCCCCGCTCATCAGCATGATTTTTCCGGCCAACAAGCTCACTTCCATCAATTCATCCAACTCGTTCATGGACGTCCTCCCTTCATGACAAAAAGACCAAAGTCCGGGACGGACCTCGGCCTTGACGAATTATTTCAAACCAAATGCCGCGGATTCGAGCACATAATCAATCGACTTAATCATTTCCAACAATCTTTTTCGCCGGGCGTCCTTTTGAAACACGAGGACGGAGGCGGCAATAAGGTTGTCGTAAGTATCGTGGATTTGAATCGGATAAAGCTTGTCCGGTTTCTCCTCTTGAATCCACCGCAACACGAGCGAACGCCATTCGTCCGCCAACTGTTCGACTTTTTCCGCAAAAGGCTTGACTTCTCCGTAAAAGTCGCATTCGTACCCTTCACCTCTCGTCCGCTCGACGAACTGCTTTCTCGCTTGTTCGTTTAGCTGCCGCAATCGTTCAGTCAATTCCAACAAACGCGTCATTTCTTTTTTTTTCACGTTTACCCCTCCGTACTGACCATCGTACCAAATTTGCGGTCACATTACACGAAGGGACGTTTCCGCTGCTTACGTGCCGAAAATACCGACGAGCCACCCGCGCTTACGGTTTTCGCTTTCTTCCAAATGTTGTTCTTTCGCAGGCGCAAAATCGGACAATTGTGCTTCAATCGTCTCCAAGCGATTTTCAACGCGATCGATCGTTTTCGTTAAATCGTCCAATTCATTCCGGTGTTGATACAGTTGTACGGAAACGACTTCGTCCGCTTTTTGCGAAAGTTTATCCTCCAACGCGTGAATTTGCGCAACCATACGGTCCAGTTTTTTTTCAAAGCAGGACGTAGGTACCGTCTCGGAAACTTTCGTTTCCTTTAACGACAAAGTGACATCGTCCATCGACAACCCTTGCGCCAATTGGGTTTTTATCTGCTTTAACGTTTCGATATCTTGCTCGCTGTAGAGCAAATGACCGTGATCGTTTCGTTTGCAAGGCAAATTGAAATGTTTGACCCAACGTTGTATCGTCGAGGGGTTGACATTCAGAGTGTTCGAGACCGTTTTCGTTTTAACGAGCATGACATTCCCTCCGTAAATTTGGATTTAAACAAGTATTCGCCCGCTTCCCTTTGAGTCCCTGCGTTCCAGACAAAACTAGTGCCCTTTCGGCAAAGAAAGTGGAATGATAACAATATCTCAAACGCAAACTACGTACAAAGGGGTGATCTGCATGAAAAATGACGATACGAGAAGAACCGAAACGGAACGCAAAAACGATGTCGAACCGAAAGAGGAAAAAAAGACGGGATACGGCAACAAGAAATTGGAAGGTCCCGATCGCCCTTCCACGTAAGGCAGCGAGCCGCTCGCTGCTTTTTTTGTCGTTGAATAAATGGAAGTTTGTAAAATAAGTACGGTACGTGAAATTTTACTTTCGTAGATTTTGTTTCTTTTCGATCCCCGCTTTACGTTATAATGGTATGGACAAGAAACAATTGCGCAATTCATAGCGTATACGGATCGGAGGAACCCTTGTGAAGTTCAATTATCCGAACGGCAAAACGGTTCGCAAACAGACGGCCACCTACGGGAACCGCGGCATGACGCTTGAAGAAGACATCAATTTGTCGAATGAATATTATGTCACCTGCGGAAAGGCCGTCATCCATAAAAAGCCGACCCCCGTCCAAATCGTCGATGTTGATTACCCGAAACGAAGCGCAGCGGTCATTAAAGAAGCTTATTTCCGCAAACCTTCGACGACCGATTACAATGGCGTGTATCGCGGTAGATATATAGACTTCGAGGCGAAAGAAACGCAGCAAAAAACATCGTTCCCGCTAAAAAATTTTCACGAACATCAAATGGTTCACATGAAACGGGTAATAAACCATGGAGGCCATTGTTTCGTACTGCTCCGATTCGCGGCAAGCGGGGAAGTTTATTTTCTTGATGCTTCCCGCCTGTTGCAGTTCTGGCACGAGCAAAAAGAAGGCGGGCGCAAATCCGTAAAGAAATCGGAAATCGCCGCCTCGGGAGAACTCGTCCCGTGCGGATTCCGTCCGCGAATTGACTATTTGTCGATTGTTGATAAAATGTACTTTGATTCATGAACGAATCTTGAAGCGAAGCTTTGGAAGAGGAGAAAGCTTCTGAAAGGCAGGATTAGCTATGTCCAACGACTATCGTTCACGCCAAGAACGGAGACAAAAGCAAAAAGCGAATGCGAAAACCAAAAAGGATCGGGCTTCGCTCGTAAAAAAAATCCTTCTCGGCTTGCTGCTCTTCATCGGGGCAGGGCTCGTGGCCGGGACGATCGCGGTGTTTGCGATCATTCAAGACGCGCCGACGCTGAAGCCGGCGATGCTCGATACGCCGTTTACGACGACGTTTTATGACCGAAATAACGATCCGATCCCAACCGAGTTCAGCGAGACAATTGAACGTGACAAAGTCGATATCAAAAACGTACCGGAGATGATGAAACAAGCCGTCATTTCTATTGAAGACCGGCGGTTTTACGATCATTTCGGCATCGACGTTCGGCGCATTATCGGCGCCGCCATCGACGACATACGGAAAGGGCGGCTGGCCGAAGGCGGAAGCACGATCACACAGCAAGTCGTGAAACGGTCCATTTTGTCGCCGAAGAAAACGTTCGTTCGCAAAATCCAGGAAGCCTGGTTGGCGATCCAACTCGAGCAGCATTACACGAAAGACGAAATTCTTGAAATGTACTTGAATAAAATTTATTACGGAAACGGCGCGTACGGATTGAAAACAGCAGCCGAGGTGTATTTCGACACGAAAGATCTCTCGAAATTGAACTTGTCGCAAATGGCACTGCTCGCCGGTCTTCCAAACGCTCCATCCGCGTATGATCCTTATGAACATCCGAAAAAAGCGGCTGAGCGGCGCAATCAAGTGTTGGAAGCGATGGTGGAAACCGGCGCCATTTCTGAAAAACAAGCGCAAGAAGCAAAAGCAAAACCGGTAACGAAGCTGCTCGCGAAGAAAGATGAGGATTCGACACCGCCGTATTACGGTGCCTTTCTCGAAGAAGTATTCAAGGAGTTGAAAGAACAAAAGATTGTTACCGACCTGACGCAATTTAAGCAAGGCGGATTGAAGATTTACACGACCGTCGATCCGGAATCGCAAAAGAAAGTTTACAAGTTGCAGCACTCAGACGAAATTCCATATCCCGACAAAAACTTTGATATCGGCGCCGCTTTGCTCGACACGAAAACAGGCGCAATCCGAGCAATCGGCGGCGGGCGCGATTACACAAGTTTTCAGAGCGGTACAAATCGGGCGCTCGACACGTCTAACATTCCAGGATCGAACATTAAACCGATCTTGGATTACGGACCCGCAATTGAATTTCTGAAATGGCCGACAGTTCATCCGATCGTCGACGAAAAATACAAATACCCCGGATCCGATACAGTGGTCGGAGAATGGGACGGAGAATATTGGGGCAAGATGACGATCGAAAGAGCCCTTGCATGGTCGCGAAACGTTCCTGCAGTTAAAGCGCTCGTCGCGACGACGGAAGAGGTCGGCAAAGATAAAGTAAGCGGATTTGTACAGGGGCTCGGCATACCGTTGAAAGATTCGTATTATTACTCGGCTGCGCTCGGTACGATGAATGTTTCTCCGTTGCAAATGGCGGGCGCATACTCCGCCTTTGGAAATAAAGGTGTCTACCATGAACCGTACGCGGTTCGGAAGGTTGTCTTCCCGAACGGAAAAACGGTAGAATTGCATCACGAACCGGAAGTGGCGATGCACGACTATACCGCTTACATGATCACTGACATGTTGAAAGCCGTCGTAAATAAGGGAACCGGTCAAATGGCCGACATTTCAGGCTTGCCCGTTGCCGGTAAGACGGGGTCGACGCAAATCCCCGACAAAACGCAGGAGAAATACGACATTTCTGAAGACGGTTATTTGGACGAATGGTTCACCGGCTACACGCCGGAATTCACGTTATCCGTCTGGACGGGTTACCCGAGCATTACCGATGAAGACGGTAACGTTCAGTTCATTCGCTTCGGCGAAGGCATCGACGCTACCGATTTAGCGAAACTGTACTTCAAGAAATTGATCAGCGACATCTCGAGCAAAGACGTCGAGGATTGGGAAATGCCTGATTCCGTCGTGAAAGTAGCGATCGAGAAAGATACGAGAAAACTGCCTTCCGAAAATACGCCGGAA